>JAFUGY010000075.1 GCA_017469115.1 Oscillospiraceae bacterium | reverse complement strand
TGTGATTAAGTGTATCCGCGATGGAGAGACTTATCAGGAGCTCCCCTGGCCGGTTGTTGCAGAGAAGCTTTTTCAAACGAAAAGCCCTGAAATGCTGGCAGAGATTCTTCTGAATCAGCCGATGAGTGAAAAGGAAGAATATAAAGCATTGAAAGAAGACTATCATCTTCTGCCGGATCTGTATTCTGTAACCATGCTGAAGATGGTGCGGCGTGCCATGCAGGGAGAAGATCCGGAGCTTGCGACGATGCTGCTCCTCATGGCAGGATATGGGGATCAACTGATGGAGTTCATTCAAAAGATTCCGTTATCTGGCAGACGCTTCTGTCGGATGAAGAAAAAGAGTAGTGAAAAAACGACAGGTGGAAAGCGTTGTACATCATTTCTGCAAATAGAACGGCGGGGCGGGTCCTCCTCATTAAAAACTCAGGACTGAGTTTTTAACACGGCCTCCTCCCACTCCCGCCTGTTTAACCGCAGAGTTTTGGTTTAATTATTACCGGGCATACGCCCGGATGAATGAAACAAAAATTATTGTGAAGAATATGTTGTTGAGCAGTCTTTCAAAATGTTCAAACAATAACATATAATGTAAAAACAAAGTTTGGAGCAATTCAGTCTTTTATAGAGTCTATGGTTTGCATGCAAGAATTGGTTAAGATTGCTTATAAGAATTGATGAAGTTCATCTTGCCATCCCGGACTTTTTGTTTTATACTCTGGAAAAACAGGAGGATTGGTTTATGGAAATCGGGATCAAAGGTTATGCAGAAGTGATGGTGGATCAAAGCAATGTTGCCTCGTCCGTCGGCAGCGGATTGCTGGATGTGTTCTCAACCCCGAGTATGATTGCTCTGATGGAAAAGGCCTGCAAAGAGTCCGTAGAGCCTTTCCTGGAGGAGGGGCAGGGTACCGTGGGCATCCGCCTGGAGGTCGACCATCTCGCGGCGACGCCGATGGGCGAAAAGGTATGGGTCGACAGCAAATTGATAGCCGTTGACAAACGGGTGCTGACGTTTTCCGTCGCAGCCTGGTCTGCCAAAGAAAAAATCGGAGAGGGCATTCACAAACGCTGCATCATCTCCAACGACAGGTTTTTGGAAAAGCTGCGGGCAAAATACGAATGAAGACGTACCGTCGCAGGTTGTGCACAGCAAGTTGCGCGGAGAATAGGATGTTGCCACGAATTTGGTGCAGTGCGCCGCGCTTTTCATAGAGGTCGGATTTGCAGCTTCCGTTTTGCAAGATAAAAAGCATTCCTCCCGATTCTGCTGACGGGAGGAATATTTTTTAGAATGGAAGATATTATGTTAATGATGTTATGTATATGGATTAGGCGATGGACCAAGGGGAACTCATTCCCGGTCGCTGTATTGCAAGTGCATCGAAAAGTAGTGCATCTCTCCGTCACCGGAGAAAAAGTACTGCCCGTCGCTCCCACGGCCGAGAGAGATCTCCATCTCCTCTCCGAGGCGGATCTCATGGGCATATTCCACAGCGATCTCTTTCAGATCCTTTTCTGCAGCCGTCTGCGGGATCATGTTTTCACATTCGTCGATATACCGGATGTTGTTCATGTGCCCGTTGATATCGGTATGGCTGTACGGTACCGCGAACTTCCGTTTCTCTTCCGCAGGCATCGCTCTGATGCCGGACGGGAGAGAAATTTCATTTCCCGTCGTTTCTCCGGGGACGAAGATCCCCTCCTGTTGCGGAAAGATGAAGGTCCGCTTTTCCGCATCGATCAGCATCCACAGTGCGCTGGCCGAGAGCAGGGCGGCACCGGAGGCGTCCAGCATTCTGTAATAGCGGGGGAAAAACACATGCATCATTTCCCCCGGCCACGATTCCAGCGTGAGATGCTCATCGTATTCCGGCAGTCGTCGGATTTCCACCCGCTGGCGGGCAATTACCCACAAAAAGCCCCGGTCGAGGGTTTTGTCCCGTCCGGCTCCGAGTTCCTCCGTGTGATCGATCGATGCCTCCTGCAGCATCGAAAACAGGCAGGACGGTCTCAGCTTCCGGTTAAACGAAACGTCACAGTCCCGTATTTTAACGGATCTACGGAAGACGCTCATTTTCCCGCTTTGGCCAGCTGGAGCATAAACTCGTCCACCACTTCGCCGAAGGTGCTGAGCTTCTGCCATTTCCGCTCGGGAATTTTCACCCCGAGTTCCGCTTCACAGCGGCAGATCACAAGGATAAAGCCCATGGAATCAATGGCCATGTCATTGTTGATTACCGTGTCCTCTTCAATCACTTCCGGCACCCGGTCGGGGACGCTGTCAAAAATAATCTTTTTAATTTTTGCGCTTACTTCTTCTCTTGTCATGTCTGGATCCTCCGTATGTTCCTCAATGAAGATTGATTTTATATCGCTGTATTTTGCCGGTCGCCGTGCGGGGGAGGGGAGCAGACCGCAAAAGAATTTCCGTGATCTGTTGCCCGCGAGGATACTCATCCGTTACCGGGCGGATCTTCCGGCGGATTTCCTCTTCGCTCATCTCTCCGGTGCTGACGACCAGCACGGGCCGGTTGTTTTTCAGCAACACGGCAAGTTCTCCCGTGCCCAACGCAGCGGCAAGCTTCTCCTCATATTCCGGGAGGAAGATTTTGGTGCCGTCCTGCAGGACGAGGATATCCTTTTTCCGTCCCGTGATGTGCAAAAGCCCGTCGGCATCGATCCGGCCGAGATCACCGGTATACAGCACGCCGTCTTTCACGGTTTCGGCCGTTGCTTCCGGCATTTTGTAATATCCCTGCATGAGGCAGGTCGGCGCCTTGATCAGAATTTCGCCGTCTTCCGCAATGATCATTTCGTCATCCGGGCAGATTTCCATGGCATAAGGGTCGCCTTTTGTGCTGATGGCGACGCCGGAGCTGGTCTCCGTCAGGCCGTAGCCGAAGCTTACCTGAATGCCCTTCGCTCTTACCGCATCCAGAAGCCTGCTCGGGCAGTCTCCCGCGCCTACGAGGATCAGCCGCAGGGAGCTGTTCAAACAGTCGTGCCCCAGCAGAAAGGCCAAAAGCGAAGGCACGGCGGAAAGCACCGTCGGCCGAAAGCAGAGACAGTCATCCATATAATGCCTGGCACCGCGCCCGAGCGCAACGGAAGCCCCGCAGCTCAACCCCCACAAAAGGCCGCAGACAAACCCGAAAACGTGCCCCAGCGGCAGCATACACAACAGCGTATCCTCCGGCTTGAGCGGCAGCTTCTGCGATCCGTTCCAGGCAGAGCTCATCAGGCTTTTCCCGGTCAGCGTAACCGCCTTCGAACTCGAAGTCGTTCCCGAGGTGAAAAAGAGGATTCTGTCGGTATAGTCTCCTGCCGGTCCGTGGGTAAGGAAGGGGCTGAGCTCTTCGCAAAGTTCCTCATCACCCCAGAGACAATCAATATCCGCATAGGGGATGCACCCTTTCAGCGAAGCAAGAGGGGCATTGGCATCGAGCATCACAACCTGCAGCCCGGCAATATTCGCCGCCAGAATGGTCACAACACAATCAAAGCTCCCGTCAGAGAGAATGCCGATGCAGCGGTTGCCGGAGGCGCGAAATTCATCGGCGCGTTCTTGGACCGTCTCATAAAGAGCGGAGAAAGAGCAGGTTTTTATCTCACCGTCGTCATAGAAAAGAGCCGGAGCTTCCGGAGAAATGCCGGCATAGTGCGAAAGCAATTCTTCGAACCCGGTAAAACGCATAGCAAAGCACTCCTTTTTGAAATAACGATATAAAATATATAATTTTAAGGGATAAAAGAAAAGATACCTGTAGCTTTTTTTCCTTGAATCAGTTATAATATACCACAGTCTGAGCTTTTATTCCATATAAAAATCAGAATAAGAATTTTTATCTCGGAGGATTAAGAAAAATGGACAAGAATGTACGTGTGGCAATCATCGGCGGCGGCCCTGCCGGGCTTTCCGCCGGCATGTATCTCGAAAAAAAGGGTTATGAGAACTATGTGATCTATGAAAAGTCCGACCGTGTCGGCGGCAAATGCTGGTCACCCACCTATAAAGGAAAGAGATACGAGATGGGTGCCATTATGGGCGTTCCTTCTTACTATGCCGTGCACGATGTCGAAGAGTTCTGCGGCATCACCCACGACGGCCCGAAACTCAACCGGAACTACAAAAACAGCGCCGGTGATGTGATTGAGCCCTTTGAGCCCAAAAAGAACATCGCCAAGATTCCCCGCCTGCTCAAAATGAAGAGCCAGGTGAAAAAGTTCGGTGAAATTCTGGAAACCAAGTACAGAGGCTATGATGTCAACGGTCACCGCGGCGTTGCCGAAGGCAGATGCGACGGTTATGCTGTTACCCCCGGCCGCGAGAGAGTACAGTTCCCCAACCCCAATCTGAAAGATCTTGCCCTCCCGTTCAAAACCTTCTGTGAGAAAAACGGCTGCGAGCTCATTCAGGACATCTGGATCGGACCCTACACCTCCTTCGGTTACGGCTATTTTGATGAAATCCCTGCAGCTTACGTTCTGAAGTATCTCGATTTCCAGACCACCATGAACTTCGTCAACGTCAACCTCTGGACGTGGAAGAACGGCACGCAGTACATCTGGGAGTGCCTCGATGCCAAGCTGAAGCATTCCGCAAAACTCAACAGCAACATCACCAAGGTCGAGCGGAAAGACGGGAAGGTCTTCATCACCGTCAACGGGGAAGTGGAAGAGTTTGACAAGCTGATCGTCACTGCTCCTCTCTATTGCGGCGACGGCAACCGTGGCGAGACCAACGGCTTTATTGACTATGCCGACGCCCGTGAGGATGAAAAAGCCCTCTTCTCCAAGATCGATTATGAGAGATATACTGTGCAGGCAGTTACGACGAAGCCGGAGAATCACCCGGAGATCTCCTACTATGTCTTTGACAACATGGTGAAGGAACGCCTCGGCCATCTGATGGTCTACTACCGCCGTTGGAAGGAAGACATCGATCAGATGATCACCACCTACGCCCTGCGTACTCATAAGAATATGAAAGAAATCTCTTATGAAGAGTGCAACAAGATGGTTCTGGATGACCTCAAGACGATGCACAACCCCGCCGAGACGGTGGAGAACGCCTGGTCTGTCTATTACTTCCCCCATGTCTATACAGAAGATTATGCCTCCGGCTGGTATGACAAAGTCGAAGCCATGCAGGATAAGTATGACACCTTCTATGCCGGTGAGATCATGTCCTTCGGCGATATGGACGAAACAGCTGAATACTCCCGCGAGCTGGTTGAGAGATTCTTTTAATCTTTGAAAAAATCGAAGGGACTGTGTGCTTTTCAGCGCACAGCCCCTTGGAACTTGTTTAGAAAGGAAAACGATTCGGATGAGTTTTTACAAAGACCATTATCAGGTGGTCATCATCGGCGGCGCATTGGCCGGTATGTCGGCCTGCCTGCAGCTCCAGGCATGGGGCATCAAGGATATTCTGATTCTTGAAAAGCACAACATGCCAGGCGGTCTCGCAACCGACTATATGCGTGACGGCTTTGAAATCGAAGCCACACTGCATGAGATGATGTCAATCGGAAAGCCGGGAGCCCGGCTGAAAGTCGGCCAGTTCTTCGATGACATGGGCGTTGATATCGACTGGCTGCCCGTGCCGGAGTGCTACCGTGCGGTTCTGCCCAATTCCGGCATCGACATTACCCTGCATGACGGTTATGAGACCATGGCCAAAGAGATTGATGCGCAGGTGCCCGGCATGTATGAGAAGGTGCTGGATTTCATGAAGCTCTGCCGCCGTGTATACGACAGTATGAACTATCTCTCCGTTAATCCCATGAGCAAGGTGCAGATGCTTCTGAAGCATCCCGATTTCGTCAAAACCATCGGCTACAGCGCTACCGAAGTTATGAATACCTACAACTTCCCCCAAAAGGTCGTGGAGATGCTGACACCCTACTGGATTTACGTCGGCAACCGGATGGATGATCTGCCCTTCACGATTTATGCCTTCCTGATGGCGGACTATTTCACGGGCTCCTACGTCTGCAGAGGTTTCTCTCACGAGATGAGCATGAAGCTGCAGGCAAAGTGTGAAGAAAACGGCGCCCAGTATGAGTTCAACCAGGAAGTGGAGAAAATCCTCGTGAAAAACGGCAAGGTTACGGGCGTACGCACCCGGCGCGGGGATGAGATTTCCTGTGACTATGTGATTTCCGGCCCGTATCCAAACAAGGTCTACACCCAGATGATTGAGCCCCTCAGCGAAGTTCCTGCCGGCGCCATCAAGATGGTGAACGGCCGCAAGCTTGCGGTTGCGCCGGTTTCCGTGATGATGATCCTCAAAGGCACGCCGGAAGAAAACGGTGTCTCCAACTACTCCACCTTCTCCGGCGAGACGATGGACACCAACAAAATCTGGCAGAACTATTCCAACCTCACCGAGCCGTATAACTATATCACCACCATCTGCCTCAATTATGCCAACCCGAGTTGCACCCCCGAAGGCTACACCCAGCTTTCCATCACGGTTCTCGTGCCGATTGAGCCTTGGCTTTCTGTGAAGGAAGAGGATTATTACGATCTCAAACGCCGCCTGGCCGATGAGATGATGGAAACCTACATCCGCGAAGTCGGCCATGTGGATTTCCGCAAAAACATTGAAGAGATCGAAATCTCCACCCCGGTTTCCGTTTCCCACTATGTGGGCGCCTGGAAAGGCCAGATTTACGGGTACTCCCACGCCATGGCTGACCATGCCGTTGCCCGCCTCGGCATGAAGGAGGAAGACCACTTTATCGAAGGTCTGGAATTTGCCGGTGCCCACGGCATGTCGGGCGACGGCATGGGCCCGCAGATTACCAACGGCCGTGCGGCAGCAAAAGCCGTTCGCGAAGATCTTGAGAAAAAACAGAAGGAGGGAAGAAAATGAGCATTTCTGTTCACGGTCTCCTCAAAGACGCAGGAGGTGCGTCCCGCGTCACCAAACTCAGAAGGGACAGCTATGCCAACGCCTCCCCGCTGCCAAAGCCGGATGATCCCATCCGCAATCTGGCAGATGCCCTGCATCCTTATGAGATGCAGTTTAAATGTGTCTCCGTAAAGGATGCCTCTCCCACCAGTAAAACCTTCCGCTTCGAGAGCACCGACGGGCATATCCCGGTGTTCCAGTGCGGGCAGTATGTCAATTTCCGCTTCAAAATCGGGGAGAGTACCCTCAGTCGGCCTTATTCCATCTCTTCCGCTCCTTATGAAGCGCGGACAGACCATCCCTTCTTTGAAGTGACCATCCGGCGCAATGTGCCTTATCTCGTGCCGGACTATATGTTCGAAAACGTCCATGAAGGCGATGTGCTGACAGGCGCTCTTCCCTTCGGCACCTTCTATTGGGAACCGCTCCGCGATTCCAGGGAAATTGTTGCGCTGGCAGGCGGTTCCGGCATCACGCCGTTTATGAGCATGGCAAAAGAGGTTGCCAACGGCAAAATGCAGGGCTGCAAGCTCACGGTGCTCTATGGTTCCGTCAAGTCAGACGATATCGTCCTGAAGGAAGAGCTTGCCGCTATGGAAAAAGCCTGCAAGGATGTCAAAATCGTCCATGTCCTCTCCGATGATCCGGATTGGCAGGGAGAGAAAGGCTTTATCTCCAAAGAGATTATTCAGAAGTATTCAACGCCCGATTGCACCTACATGTTCTGTGGCCCCCGTGCCATGTATCTCTTTGTCGATAAGGCATTGAAAGAGCTCGGCGTGGAACAGCGCAGATTCCGTCACGATGTGGTCAACAACCCCGCTGATGTGACGAAGGTCCCCGGCTACCCGCAGGAAGCCATCGGCAAAACATTTAACATCACTGTGGTACGCGGTGTTCAGGAAGATGTCATTCCTGCAAAGGCCAATGAATCCATCGCAGTTGCCATCGAACGGGCTGGTATTCTGCTCAATACCCATTGCCGCAACGGCGAGTGCGGACTTTGCCGTGCTCACGTCCTCTCCGGAGCAGTGTATACCCTGCCGGATGAAGAAAACCGCCGTCGTATGGATCGCGAAATGGGCTGGTATCATCTCTGCTCGGCCTGGCCGCTCAGTGATGTCAAGGTAAAAATCCCCATCATGTAAGGAAAATATATATTATGACTATGGAGATGGAGAAAGATCTATGGCAGAATTAAGACCGAAAATCGTTAAGCTGTGCCACATCGTCGGTGGGCTTACCGGCGTAGTCAATAAAATTGATGAAAACGCACCGGAATATTACAGCCTTGCAAGCATTGTTAGCGACGATGAGGCCGACGTAGCCATTGCTGCCGGGCTTCGGAAAGAACGCACAACAGCTTACCTCGCTCAGAAAACCGGGAAAAGCCCGGAAGAGGTGGATCGCCTCGCCCAGCATCTTGCCTGGATCGGAGTTTTCCGCTGGACGATTGATCCTGCTACCAAAGAAAATCGCTATTTCATGCAGATTTTTGCACCCGGCATCATGGAAATGCTGGTCAACAATCAGGAGCTTCTGAAAACGCATCCTGAGGTTGGGCGTGCCTTTGAGGAGTACACCCGCATTCGGATGCAGACCATGTCTCCTCTGCTTCCGAGCGGCTATGGGCTGATGCGTGTTGTCCCGGTAGAGAGCGCGATCAAAGATAATCCCGCCGCCAACGACTTTGAAAAACTCAGCTATTACCTCAACAAGTATGACACCTTCAGTGTCTCGCCCTGTTCCTGCCGAGCCTCGCGCACCAGCATCAACGACGGGTGCGGCCATCTCGCAGATGAGATGTGTATCCAGATGGGCAAAGGCGCAGAGCATTATATTCGTACCGGCCGAGCCCGTGCCATTACCAGGGAAGAAGCACTGGAAATCATCCAACGTGCAGAAGCCAATGGTTTGATGCATGACATCCCGAATATAGAAGAAGCAGGAGATAGCGCAGCCATCTGCAATTGCTGTGCCTGCGCCTGCTTTGGTTTGCGTGTCGGATTGATGTTCGGCGCACGCGATGCTATCCGGTCCAATTATGTGGCAGAGGTGGATGAAGCAAAGTGTGTTGCTTGTGCTCAGTGTGTTGAGGTTTGCCCTGCAAATGCGCTTAAACTCGGACAAAAACTCTGCACCACAGCAGATACTTCACTGCCGAACTATGTCAAGTTAGCGGATCACATCGCTACCAAAAAGGCATGGAACCCCAATTACCGTGAAAACCGCGAGGACGTTGTGCCGACGGGTACAGCTCCCTGCAAGGTTGCCTGCCCGGCCCATATTCCGGTTCAGGGCTATTTGAAGCTTGCAGCTCAGGGGCGGTATGAAGATGCATTGGATCTCATTCGCGAAGAGAATCCTCTCCCGGCTGTCTGTGGGCGAATCTGCAACAAGAAGTGCGAAGCAGAATGCACTCGCGGCTCGGTGGACGAAGCGGTTGCCATCGATGAAGTAAAGCGCTTTATTGCCGATCATGACCTAAATCAGGAAACACGCAGAATTCCTCCCATGCTCAATCAGACCGGAAAGCCCTTCACGGAGAAAATTGCCATCATCGGCTCCGGTCCTGCCGGCCTGAGCTGTGCCTATTATCTTGCTAAGCGCGGCTATCCCGTGACCGTTTTCGACCGTAACCCTGTTCCCGGCGGCATGCTGACGCTTGGCATTCCGAACTTCCGGCTGGAAAAAGATGTCCTCAATGCTGAAATCGATATTATCCGCGCTATGGGTGTTACCTTTAAATGCGGTGTAGAAGTCGGAAAAGATGTTACCATTCAACAGCTTCGCGAAGAGGGTTATAAAGGATTCTATCTGGCCATAGGGGCTCAGAAATCTGCGCCCATCGGAATCGCTGGAGAAGAACTGGAAGGTGTTTACGGCGGTGTTGACTTCCTGCGGGAAGTAAACCTCGGCAAAAAACCCTTTGTCGGCAAGCGCTGTGCAGTCATCGGTGCGGGCAATGTGGCAATGGATGTCTGCCGTACAGCTGTAAGGCTTGGCGCAAAGGAAACTTACATTATTTATCGTCGTTCTCAGGAAGAAATGCCCGCCGATCCGGAAGAAGTTCATGAAGCAATGGAAGAGGGCGTCCAGTTCCGATTCCTCAGCAATCCTGTTGAGATCCAAGGAGAAAACGGAAAGGTTTCCGGGCTTCGTATGGAGATTATGGAGCTTGGTGAGCCCGATGAAAAAGGCCGACGGAAGCCTGTCGGCACCGGAAAGTTTGCCACCATTAAGGTCGACAGTGTCATCGGAGCCATTGGCCAGAGAGTTGATTGGGGCACGCTGGATGTCGGCTCCCTGACCGTGACGAAAAAAGGAACAGCCGAAGCAGATTCCCTGACGTATCAGACTGCTGAGCCCGACATCTTCGTCGGTGGCGATGCTTATACCGGCCCGAGCTTTGCCATCAATGCCATCGCTGCCGGAAAAGAAGCTGCTATTTCACTTCACCGCTATGTCCATCAGGGGCAGACGCTTACCATGGGCCGTGATCGCCGTGTATATCGTGCACTGGATAAGGAACATGTACAGCTTGATGTTGCCAGCTTTGATAAAGACCACCGTCAGGTTCACGGCTACAATAAGGAAAAAGCAAAGACCTTCTCGGATGCACGTGTGACGTTTACCGAAGAACAGGTGAAAAAGGAATGCGCCAGATGCCTCGGGTGCGGTGCAACCAAAGTGGATGAATATCTCTGTGTTGGCTGTGGTATCTGCACAACCCGCTGCAAGTTCGATGCCATTCATCTCCGTAAGGTCCGGGATTGGCACGCAAGAACCTTTGAGACACTTCCCATTCATGCAGCGGTTGACATTGTGAAGAAAGTTCCGAAAGTTGTCAAGAATGTGGTTGCAAAGTAATGCATGAGCTTGGATTGTGTGATGCTCTGCTGAAAAAGGTGAAGCAGATTGCCGAAGACAATGAGTTGGAGGGTGTGAATTCCGTTTCGTTGGATATCGGAATGCTGAGCGGTGTGATGCCCAATTTTATGGCAGATTGCTGGGAAGCTGTGATTGACGGCACGCCCTTTGCCGAAACAAAACTGCTGATCCGTTCCGTACCGGGAGTCGCTCAGTGTCTGGATTGCGGGGCATCCTTCGAGGCAGATCTTGAAAAACTGGTATGTCCTGTCTGCAACAGCCTGAAGCTCAACCCGGTTTCCGGCCGGGACATGACGATTACTGAAATCGAGGGATATTAATGGCTGAGCTCCTGCCAAAAAGGCGGGAGCTGAGCTTTTAAATATAAAAGTCTCTTTGATTTTGTCATAGTGATTCAAGAGAATCTGGTCATTTTAGACGTCAGTTTCATGCCAGAATTGAAAAAAGAAAATCGTAAAGGAGGCGACAAATACTTAGAGAGGTGCTTATCCCACTATCCAGTATGGAAAAATATGCCCCTACTGTTGCAGACCTGAAACCTGGCTGTAGTAAGGGAATGAGATGAATATTAAGCAAATTGTAGCATGTTGAACCGTTTTGAAAACAGAAGGATGACCTGAAACACATGAAAGATCTGAAGTATTTACAATATTTTGAAGACCTCCTGCAGGATGCCAATAATGACTTGGTCCAGCAGGCGAGAAATGACGGGAAAAAATGTGTTGCCTATATTTGTGAGAATACTCCTGAGCCGCTTTTGAATCTCGAAGGACTGTTCTCCTCCCGTCTTCGTGCACCTCGTACAAGCTCTATGGAAATGGCAACCTACTACCTTACCAGTTTCCTCTGCGAATATAGTCGAGCTCTCCTTGAAAGAGCCATTGAGGGCGGATATAATTTTGCGGACTGTCTCATCACACCAGATGGATGCAGTATGATCAATCGCGTAGCTGAGAATATGGAGCTTCTGCACACCATGGATGAAGGCAAACCAAATTTCTTCTATGAGCATATGGAAATCCCCATGAAGGCTGACGATAACGGCTTGAATCTTTATGTTCTCCAGTGCAAAAATCATATTCTTAAGCCTCTGCAGGATAAATTCGGTATCGATGTGTCTGATGCCTCCATACGCCGCGCTGTCCAGGAGCACAACCGTATCTGCCGTCTCGTCAGGGCGATTGGAGACTTCCGTAAAGGGGAAAAGCCAACGCTGACCGGCTATGAGTATTCTGTCATTACGCTTGCAACCTATGCCGCTCCCAAGTATCTCCTTGTGGATAAGCTCGAGGAGACGCTGGAAGAGCTAAAAACCCGCCAGCCCGACCCCATCAACAATTTCCGTGCCCGTGTACTCCTGGTCGGATCCGAAATTGATGACCCCGACTTTGTAAAACTGGTGGAAAGCACCGGCGCTTTCGTCTGTGCCGACCGTTATTGCTACGGTTCCTTCCCCGGTCGGGATGAGATTGTTCTTACTGAGGACGAAGATGCTCTTATTCAGATTTGCCGCCAGTATATGATGCGTGGGCAATGCCCTCGTTATATGAATCAACAGAAGATTCTTGGCCGGCGTTCTTATGTCGATCAGCTTGCCAAGGAATACGGGGCTGACGGGATAATCTATGAGCAGATCAAATTCTGCGATCCCTGGGCTTACGAACGCATGGTGGGCTCCCATGTCATGCATGATGAGTATGGATATCCTGTCCTCTCGATCGACAGGCCTTACAGCACGTCCGGAACCGGACAGCTGCGCACACGCATTCAGGCCTTTATTGAAAGCATCGAAATTAAAAAGATTCACGGAGGGGACAAATGAAAAATCCGGAGAAACGTATCGGAGCCGATCATCTCGGCAGTTTATATACCGATGGGCGTGTCAGAAGACGTCGTGAATGGCGCGGTGTGCCCGACACTCTTTATGACTATTCCCGTTGGCTGCACAACTGGGTGACCATTTTTCGCGTGGTGCTTTCCAAACCACGTAATATCAAAGCCTTGTTCCGCTATCGCTGGATGGCGAACTATTTGGCTGTCCCCATGATGGTTGACCGACATACGCAAGGGCTTCGAGGCGAGCATCTGCGGATCTGCCATGTCGAGCAGGATCTCATTATCGAAGATGTTGCCAAGCTGTTGGATAAACTTTTCCGAGGTGACAGGCGCATCGACAACGACAAGGATTTTTCCGATAAAGTGGTTCTTGTCGATGAAAATGAGATGCAGTCTCTCATGATGGGCTTTCCAACCCTTGTTCCCCTCAGCCGAGAAATTGCTTCCACTTATATTCCGGTTTTGCTGAATCAGCGTGCCGCTCTTCACTACATCGATATTGCCCAGGAATACGGCCTGGCTGGCGATGTCTGTCCCATGCCGGAAGCTGAGGCCGGTGTCTCCATCGATGACGATGCGCCCGTCCTCGGCAAATGCGCCGTCCAGTGCAACACTACGTGTGATGGTTCCCTCATGGGCAACAGCGTTATTTTCAAGCGTCTGGAATTGGAAGATGGGATCCCTATTTTCCAGCTTGCCACGCCTTTGCGCCATCAGGAGCCTGACGTACAGGAATATGCTGCACAGGAAATCCGCAATGCCATTGCCTTCATCGAGGAACATACCGGTGAAAAGTGGGATTGGACTCATTATTTTGAATGTGCCAAACGCGTTAACTATGCCACCAAATGCCGGATGGAATGGTTGGATATGAACAAAACCCAGTATCCTCAAGTCTTTGGGTCCAACCTTGCTCTCTATACCGAGACAAACTATATGGCCATCAGTGGCAGAGTAGCCGCCTTTCAGGATGCCGATCGGAAGATTACTGCTCTCGCGGAGAGAGCTTATCAGAAAAAGAAAATGGCCTCCAATGAGTATCGCCACCGGGCAATTGTCTGGGGGGTACAGTCCCATTATTATATGGATTTTCTGGTCTGGCTGCTTAACTGCTGGGGTATTGTCCCACTGACGGATATGCTCTCCATGGTATCCACCAAAATGATTGCCGATACAGACACACCGGAAAACCGCGAGCAGGCCATTTACGACATAGCTTGGCTCACTGAGAACATGATTATGCGCAACCGCACTCACGGCGGCTATAAAGTCCTTTTGGACGAGCTCTGGGAAATCGTGGAGGAATTCAATGCTGACATGGTTATTCTCTGGGAGCATATGAGCTGCAAGGCGCTGGATGGCATGCACGGCCTCTTTGAAGAGCGTGCGAGAGAAAAGGGGATCCATTTGGTATGGGTCAGTCACGATCTGTTTGACCCACGTGTCATTTCCCGGCAGGGTGTTCGTGATCAGATCAACAGCTATATGCGCACTGTCATGCAGGAAGAACCTGTCGATCCGTCTCTTGAAGAGCTGAATGATGCCGAGTCGTGGTGAGAGGAGAAAAACATGAAATCTGTTGGAAAAACCCTTTGCATTGTGTTCCTGAAGCTGATTGCTACTGTTTGTTGTCTCTTCGTGGTGACCTTTGCAGCATATTTCTTCAATCTGGATATGAAGCTTACCGCCAAAATGGAGCCCATCCTGTTCCATTTCTACGACAAAGTTAAGAGAGACCAACATCTGTGATCCTCAGCTCCTGCCAAATAGGCAGGAGCTTTTAAAACAAAATAAGGAGAATGTTTATGGCAGCCAATACCGATCTTTCACTCCGCAATGTAGTGATTTACAGCATTTATATCCGCAATCATACAGAAGAAGGGACTTTTCAATCCATCCTCCCGGATCTGGACAGAATAAAAGCGCTCGGAACCGATATCATCTGGTTTATGCCGATTCATCCGATTGGAGAAAAAAACAAGAAAGGCAGCCTTGGCTGCCCCTATGCCAACCGTGATTATCGCTCCGTCAACCCATGCTACGGCACGATGGAAGACTTCAAGACTCTGGTGCAGGCCATCCACGAAAAGGGGATGAAATGCATGATCGATGTGGTCTACAACCACACCTCACCGGACGCAATTCTGGTTACTGAACATCCCGAGTTCTATTACCGGAAGCCTGACGGAAGTTTCGGGAACAAGACTGCCGACTGGACGGATGTGATTGATCTTGACTATCGCAATCCTGATCTCTGGGACTATCAGATCAAATCTCTCAGAATGTGGGCAGGCATTGTTGACGGCTTTCGCTGCGATGTGGCATCCCTCGTCCCGGTGGAATTCTGGAAGCGGGCACGGGAATCTGTTGCTGAGGTGAACCCCGACTGCATCTGGCTGGCGGAAACCGTGCACGGCAGCTTCAATCTCTATAACCGCATTTTGGGACAATATGCCGGCACTGACAGCGAAATGTTTCAGGCTTTCGACATGGAATATGACTATGACATTCGTGATGTGTTCGATCGCTATCTGAAAGGCGAGGCGCCGCTTTCTCTGTGGCTTGAGGGCATGAATCTGCAGGAAGCCGCTTATCCCGATAATTATATTAAAATGCGCTGCCTTGAAAATCATGACCAGCCGAGAATCGCCTCGTTCATAAAGGATGAGAAAGTCCTGCGGAACTTCACGGCTATGCTCTACTTCCTCAAAGGCTCTACGCTTCTCTATGCCGGGCAGGAATTTCAGAACAGCCATCTCCCGAGCCTGTTTGAAAAGGATGTTTTTCTGCGTGACGAGGCGCACGATCAAAGTGCATTTCTCTCCAAACTTGCCGAAATCAAAAAGGAGCATCTTTCCTGCCGGGATTATTTTACGGCAGAAGCAGATGACCAAAACAATACCGCCATCCTCTATCGGGATGACGGTAAAGTAAAGAAACTCGGAGTATTCAGCTTGAATGGTAAACGTAATACAGTAAACATAAAAATCAAAAACGGAAATTATGATAATCTGATTGACGGAGAAACCATCACCATTCGGGACGGGAAACTCCTTACGGCCGGAGAGCCGATTATCATCACAGCTTCATGGTGAGGCTGATGCGGCCTTTCTTTTCATCGACGCCGAGGACTTTCACCTTGACGATATCGCCGACACTGAGAACTTCACTCGGGTGACGGATGTAATTGTTGCTGATCTGGGAAATATGCACCAGCCCATCCTGGTGGACGCCGATGTCGACGAATGCGCCGAAGTCAATCACATTGCGAACCGTACCGGTGAGCTCCATGCCCTCCCGGAGATCCTTGATGTCGAGAACGTCCTGCCGAAAGACAACGGGAGGAAGGTCTTCGCGAGGATCCCGGCCGGGTTTGAGAAGCTCTGAGATGATATCGGTAAGGGTTGGAACGCCCGTCCCGCACTGATCGGCGATAACCTGAGGACCTGCGGCTTCAAACTTTGCCCTCAGGTCTTTGAGACCGCCTTTTTTCACATCCGAGAGGGTATAGCCGCAGAGTTCAAGCATCTGTTTGGCGGCTTTATAGCTCTCCGGATGGACGGCGGTGTTGTCGAGAATCTGATTGGATTCCGGCACACGCAGAAAGCCCGCACATTGCTCAAAGGCTTTCGGGCCAAGCTTCGGCACTTTTTTGATCTGGGTACGGTCGGTAAAGGCACCGTTTTCCTCACGATATTTCACAATATTGGATGCAGTTGTTTTGGTGAGGCCGGAAACCCTCTGCAAAAGGCTCATGGAGGCGGTGTTGATGTCGACTCCAACGGCATTGACGCAGTCTTCCACCACTCCGTCAAGTGTTTCGGCAAGCTGCTTTTCCGGCATGTCATGCTGATACTGGCCGACGCCGATTGCCATCGGTTCGATTTTGACGAGTTCCGCCAGGGGATCCTGCAGGCGTCTGGCAATAGAGACAGCGGAGCGGAGATTTACGTCATAATCCGGGAATTCTTCTGCTGCAAGCGGAGAGGCGGAATAGACGGAGGCGCCTGCCTCATTGACAATCGCATAGGCCTGACCTCCGCCAATACGGCGGAGCATTTCGGCAGCCATCTGTTCTGTTTCACGGGAGGCTGTGCCGTTACCGATTGCCAGATGTGCGACATGATGTTTATGGATGAGGGCTGTCAGTTTGGTGATGGCCTCTTCTTTTTTTGCTTCACTGAAAGTGGGATAAACAACAGTGGTATCCAACACTTTGCCAGTGCCGTCGATCACGGCCACTTTGCAGCCGTTGCGGTAACCGGGATCCAGCCCCATGGTGACTTTGCCTTTGACAGGCGGCTGCATAAGAAGCGGCTTCAGGTTCTGGGCAAACATTTTGATGGCACCGTCGCAGGCCATAGCCGTGAGAGAAGAACGGCATTCCCGTTCCATCGAAGGGAAGATTAGCCGGTCATACGCATCATCAGCAGCGGCACGGACAAACTGCATGGCGCGGCTGCCCGGGCGAATGACTTTGCGGCGCAGACGCTGAAGGGCGGCGTCCCGGTCGAGCTCTACGGAAACTTTCAAAAAACCTTCTTTTTCGCCGCGGTTGATTGCAAGCACGCGATGCCCGGGGATTTTGTTTGCCTTCTCGGAAAAATCGTAATACTGACTGTATACGGAATCTTCTTCCGTAGCGGCAAGAGAACGGAGAGAGGCAGAAGCAGTAATAAAATCACGCAAAGAGGCACGGATATCAGCGTCATCAGAGATGATTTCGGCAATGATGTCCGAAGCACCCTGGAGTGCCTCTTCCACAGAAGCAACACCTTTCTCTTCGTTTACATAATCTTGAGCGGCATCCTCCGGAACAGGGCAGTCAGCGCTCTGGGCAAACAACAACGTGGCAAGGGGTTCCAACCCCTTTTCTTTTGCAACGGTAGCGCGGGTACGGCGTTTCTGCTTGTAAGGGCGATAAAGGTCTTCCAATGCCGCAAGGGTTTTCGCCTCGTCAATCGCGGCAGCAAGTTCATCCGTCAGCTTGCCCTGTTCGGTGATGGAATTGAGAATCGACTGGCGACGTTCATCCAGATTACGAAGGTACTCCAGCCGTTCATTGAGGGAACGGAGTGTGGTGTCATCCATGGCACCGTGCAGTTCTTTGCGGTAACGCGCGATAAAGGGAATGGTATTCCCTTCATCAATAAGGCGGACGACATTGTCAACATAGGTGGGGTTGAGATTGAGTTCTTCGGCGATTTGCAGATTGATGTTCATAAAAAGAGACTCCTTGGGAAAAATAATACGGATGAGCGGTTCGTACTCACAGGTAAAACGGTTCCCCGATGAGGGAACCGTCATTTTCAGAATCGTTACCGTTGAATGGCAAAAAGAAATCTTGACTGGATATTCTCGAGGGGAATAAAAGTGGTGGTCATATAGCGGGAATCTTTGGAGTTGGAGCGGTTATCTCCCATCACAAACATACAGCCGTCGGGCACAGTGTAGCTTTCCAGCGGTGCATAGCTCTTGCCGTTTGCGTACGGTTCATCGAGCTTCTCCCCATTGCGATAGACATCACCGTCCTGGAAGCGGATTTCATCCCCGGGGAGGCCGATCACGCGCTTGATCAGCAGTTTGTTGTCTTCATCGGGGCTTTTGAAGATGACAATATTGCCGTGCTCCGGGGTAGGATCCCCGACCAGAAACGGAAGACGCCAGCTCACCGTAAGTGCTCCGACATGCAAGGTGGGTTCCATGCTTGAACTGGGGATCTTGTTGAAGCAGATCACACAGGTGCAAACAAGCGCGGTGACAGCCATGATCACAATGTACTCCGGCAGTTCTTCGAGAAATGTTTTTTTCTTCTTTTCTTTCATGTTGGGATGCCTCCAAAGGATTCAAGGATTGTTTTATTCTATATTCGGTAACCTCAATAGGGAGTGGCGAATTCCTGCACGGCATACATGCCGTTTGCCGTAATAGCAACGCCTACTGCGATAACAGTATAATTGGGGTTGAGAATGTTGGCGCGGTGACCTTCCGATTCCATCCACCACTTGATACAGGAGGAGGCAAAGCTCTCATCGGTCAAGATGCCGTCACAAGAGGCGAGGTTTTCACCGGAAAAATAATAGGCATTGGCGGGATAAGCGGTGCTCCAGTCAGTCCCGTTCGGACGAGTGTGAGAGAAACTGATGGTCTGTTCTGAGGCACGGGTGTCAGCTGTTGCCTGTAAGCCGTAATCATAAGAGAGGGCGGGGAGCCCGTAAGCTGCTCGCTGCTCGTTGGTGAGGCGCATAATCATCGATTGAATGGAAGAGATGCTATTGCCCCCGACAGCGCCTGCAATGGAAGTGGTATCAGTGAAAACAGATAATTCTCCGTATGTTTCCTGAACCGGAACATCGGACACGTATTCAGTTTTGATATAACCGATCACGCCATCGATGAGGACTTTGCTCCAACCGTTCTCACTGCCGAGAATGGTGAGTGCTTTCCCGCGGTTGTACGACGTAATGATTTTTCCGCCCATGCCGGGGAGTTCCCGGAAGTTGACTTCGTTCCCGTTTACCCAGCCGGGAAGATTGGATGTGGTCAGAATTTCTGCCACAAAGGGAGTGGGCGTTGGAGATGCAGTGGGGACAGGTGTTGGATCAGGGGTGGGGACAGGTGTCGGAACCGGGGTAGGGGATGCAGTCGGCGCAGGCGTCCACACAACGGGTGACGGTGTTGCTGCCGCTTCTCCGGCGTGAACATCCGTGGCGGCAGGCGAGGAAGAAGCAGACGGAACGTCTTCATACAGCCAGGCTTTGGCAGCCGGATTGATCGAACGGCGGCCGCAACCGGAGAGGAGAAGCGCAGTGATGATCAAAAAAAGAAGCGGAAGCTTGAAAGGAAATTTCATATCAGCACAACCCTTACCAAGAACAGATGATAGAAATCTATCAGATAATCATTTCATTCTATTATAGCACCCAGAAATCAGGAATCAATGAATAAAAAGTAAATTAGAAAGTGTAAAAAAATTGTAAAACCGAGATTTTGTGTTGAATTTTAAACTTCAGACAGCTATAATATATCGATACGGCCAAGAGACCGGCAAAAAATAAACCCTGCCGGGTTTTCCCGGCGATCAAATAAGGAGGCTGTACATAATTACCATGGCGAAGAAACAGTTCAAAGCGGAGAGCAAGCGGCTGCTTGACCTCATGATCAATTCCATTTATACCAATAAAGAAATTTTCCTTCGTGAGATCATATCCAATGCTTCTGACGCAATCGACAAGCTCTGCTATCAGGCACTGACGGATGATCAGGTCGGTCTGAACAGGGATGATTTTAAAATTGATGTAGTAATCGATAAGGAAGCCCGCACCATCACAGTGAGTGATAACGGCATCGGCATGACACAGGATGAGGCGGAAAACAATCTCGGCGTCATTGCCAAGAGCGGTTCTTATGCCTTTAAGAGCGAACTCGGAGATGCGAAAGAGGAAGATCTGTCCATTATCGGGCAGTTCGGTGTGGGATTTTACTCTGCCTTTATGGTGTCCGATCAGGTGACCGTGATTACCAGAAAGTACGGAGAAGAAAAAGCAAC
This sequence comes from Oscillospiraceae bacterium, assembly GCA_017469115.1. Taxonomy (GTDB): domain Bacteria; phylum Bacillota; class Clostridia; order Oscillospirales; family Oscillospiraceae; genus Limivicinus. Next base: position 35,525 of record JAFUGY010000075.1, on the reverse strand, counting down.
CAAATGGGAAAGCAAAGGCGCTGACGGTTACACAGTGAGCGAAGCAGAGCGTGAGGCAGCAGGCACGGATGTCGTGATGCACATCAAGCCGGATGCCGACGAGGAGAACTACAGCACTTTTCTCGAAGTATGGAAGGTCAAGTCTCTGATCAAAAAGTACTCTGATTATGTACGCTGGCCCATCAAGATGGATATCGAGCATCAGGAACGCTTCGAGACCGGCGAGAAAAATGAAGACGGCACCCCGAAGTATGATTTTAAGATGGTCACGGAAAACGAGACGATCAACAGCATGATCCCCATCTGGCAGAGAAGCAAGAGTGAAGTGACAGATGAGGAATGCATCAGTTTTTATAAGGAGAAGTATCACGCTTCCAAGGATCCCTGCGCCATGGCCCGCATCAACGCGGAAGGGCAGGTTTCCTACAAGGCGATGCTGTTTGTGCCCGGAGAATCCGACAGCATGTATATGTTCCGTGATGATAAAGAAGGCATTACTCTTTACAGCAACGGCGTGATGATCATGGAAAAGTGCGACAAGCTGGTTCATGATTATTTTGATTTTGTAAAAGGCATTGTTGATTCCCCGGATCTTTCTCTCAACATCTCCCGTGAGATTCTGCAGCATGACAGACAGCTCAAGATCATCGGCCAGAACCTGGAAAAACGGGTGAAGGGTGAGCTGGAGAAGCTCATGAAGGACGACCGCCCGAAGTATGAGGAATTCTTTAAAAACTTCGGTGTAAGCCTGAAGTGCGGTGTTTGTGATGAATACGGTATGAAGAAGGACTTCCTGCGGGATCTTTTGCTGTTCTATACATCGGAAGACAGACAGATTACACTCAAAGAGTATGTGGATAACATGCCCGAGAGCCAGAAGGTTATCTATTACGCAACGGCTGACAATGTCAAGCATGCCATGAGTCTGCCGCAGTGTGAAGAGGTACGCTCAAGAGGATATGAGCTTGTTTATCTCACCAGCGCGCTGGATGAGATGGTGATTGAGACGTTGAACGAGCAGGACGGCAAGAAGTTCTGTAATGTTGTGACGGATGATCTCGGTTTTGAAACCGAAGAAGAGAAGAAAGCTGTAGAAGAGCGCAACACCGAGAGCAAGGAGTTCCTTGATTTCGTGAAGGAAGCGCTCGGAGACGAAGTTTCCAAAGTGCGGCTCTCCGGAAAGCTTGCCTCCCAGCCTTGCGCCTTGACCACCGACGGAGGCATAACGCTGGAGATGGAGAAGTATTTCAGCCGCGGGCCCAGTGAAGAAATGCGCAGCATGAAAGCGACGCGAGTGCTGGAGCTGAATCCGGAGAATAACGCCGTAAAAGCATTGCAGGCAGCGTTCAACAGCGGCGAAAAAGACAAAGCTGCGGAACTGACCAAAATTCTCAATACCCTGGCAAAGCTGATGGCAGGGGTAGAGGTTGAAGATCCTGCAGAATTTACGAGACAGGTCTCGGGGTTGTTTTAAAAAATGGCAAGAAGGCTGTTAGGGATTTATATCCATATTCCATTCTGCGCAAGCAAATGCGGTTACTGTGATTTCTATTCCCTCGCAGGATGTGATTACCTGATGCCGGAGTATCAGGAGGCGCTGCTTGCCCATCTGGAAGAGTCGGCAGAGTCTATCCGAAATTATGAAGTGGATTCCGTCTATTTCGGCGGCGGGACGCCAAGTTATTACGGAGCGGATCGCATTGTGGAAGTGCTGGATTTGCTGAAGAGAAACGGCAACGTGCGCATGGATGCGGAGATCACGGTGGAGTGCAATCCCGACAGCGTCAGTTGGCGAGCTCTGAAGCTGATGAAGGCGGAAGGAGTAAACCGACTTTCCATCGGTCTGCAGGCAACGGATGACAATCTTCTTCGTATGATCGGCAGACGCCATACTTTTGATCAGGCCAGAAGAGTTATTGAAGATGCGAGAGAAATTGGCTTTGACAACATCAGCATCGACCTGATGTACGGTCTGCCGACCCAGACCAGACAGGACTGGGCAGAGACGCTTGCAAAAGCAATCGGTCTGCACACGGAGCATATCTCCGTATACGGGCTGAAGCTGGAGCCGGGCACGCCCATGTACAGGGAATACAACAATTCTCCCGTGCTGCCTGACGATGATGAACAGGCGGATATGTATTCTTACGCAGCCCAGATGCTGAACCGTTACGGATATCATCAATATGAAATCTCCAATTTCTGCGCGCCGGGCTTTCTCTCACGCCACAATCTGAAATATTGGGAGCTGGATGACTATATGGGTTTCGGCCCAGGGGCGCATTCATGTATCGGGCATCTGCGCTTCAGCTACATCAAAGGACTGAAGGAATATATCACCGGTGTGCAGCGAGGCACAAGCCTTGTGGACGAGTACAACAACCTCGATGCAATGGAGCGGGCGGCAGAATATCTGATGCTCGGGATGCGGACAGCCAGAGGAATATCGGAACATGATTACAGAACGCTCTGTCAGTCTGACTGGCGGCCAATCGAGAAAACGCTGAAGATTTTTCAGGAGAAAGGCTGGGCAGTGCCGAACGGAGAACGCTGGCACTTCACAGTGCCGGGGTACCTGATCTCCAACCAGCTGATCAATATTCTGCTGGAGGTACAAGCCAGCGGCCGTATTGAAAATACGCCCTGGCTGAGCGAATTGTTTGATGCCGAGGAAAGAACGGAAATGCCACCCAGTGAGGAAGAGCTTTTTAAAGAACTTTACAGGCAGACGACCCAGACAACATGAACGGAAGGATTTCTGCTGAATGGATTTTAATTTTGACGACATTTTAAAGGAGTTCGGTGTAAACACCGAATTTCATCCGGAACAAGAAGATGCGGAAGGCGAAAAGGCGATCCCAAACGACATCGGGGAAGAAGCCCTTCCCCCTGATGTGCCGGAAGAGGAAGAAATCGACGGTTTCGACGAAACGGAAGACGTTGAGGACTCCGCAGAGAATCAGGAGGATCCCTTTCCGCCGGAGAGCGAGGATGATTTTGCGTTTTTCTGGCCGGAGCCTGAGCCGGAAAAAACCGAGCCGATCAAACGGAATTATGACCCGGAAAAATATCCCGACGCGGTGAAAGCACGCGCAAGGGAAAAGGCACGGGAAGAGCGTGAAGCTGCACTGGCTTCTGCCAGACAGAAACGCGAGGAGGAACGCCTTCGGAAAGAGCAGGCCAGACGGGAGGCAGAACAGGCCAAACGGGAAGCCGAGAAAGCCCGCCGGGAAGCGGAACGCGAGCAGGCTGAAGAACAGCGGCGGAGGCTCCGTGAAAAGGAAGCCGCATTGGAGGACACCAGACGCGAGCGGGAAGAGCGGAAAAAAGCTGACCGACGCAGCCGGGAACGGGAAAAAGAAGCTGCTCAGGCTTCTAAAGAAGCAAGGCGCAGGGCAGAGCTGAACGCCAGAGATGCCAAGCGGGCATCCAGAGAGCAGGAGAAAAGAGAACACCGAAAGAGAACCTACCAACAGAGAAGGCAGGGGAGAATCGGGTTGATCGTTTTCCTGATCCTGATGCTGATGGCAGCGAGCGCAACGGTTTCTACAGCGCTCAGAATTACCCGGAGCCCGAAAAACTTCCCGAAGCTCTCGGTAAATGGAATTCAGGTCGGCGGGATGACCCGACAGGAGACGATTGATACGTTGAATGCCGCCGGCTGGCAGGAGAGCCTTACAACACCGCTGGTTGTCACGACTTACGGAGATGTGCGCGTGGAGGTTGACCCTGTCGAGGCAGGTGCCGTCATGACCGCGGAAGAAGCGGCAGATGCTGCTTTCAGTTTCGGCAAAAGCGCGAATATTTTCGATAATCTCATCCATTATCTGGAAAATCTCGCCATGAGCGGCTTTGTGAACAGCAAAACCGACGGTATCAACACAGCCTATGTTGCTCAAAAGGCTACGGAGGTTACAACAGGATTCAATGAAGCTCTCGGAGATGCGCCGTATACGGTGGATCTGCAGGGAGAGAAAATCGTTGTGACAAAAGGCCAGGGCAGTGCAAGGCTGAATGAGCGGGATCTGTACAATCGAATGGTTTCCGCCCTGGAAAACGGGCAAAAACAGTTGCAGTTTGAATCGCTGATGACGGAGCCTGTGATGCCGGATTTCGATTCAATCTATCAGGAACTCGCGGTGGAGCCGGTGGAAGCCCGGTTTTCGGATGACGGCAGATTCACCATTTATCCGGAAACCATAGGGTGCTGGTTCGACACAGAAGCTGCAAAAGCTGCCTGGCTCTCTGCCGGCGTTGCAGAGACGATTGTTGTGCCGATTCAGGTGACGGTTCCGGCTGTTACAGCTGCTTCTCTGGAGGCAACGCTCTATCACGATCTCCTGGGCGCGATGACTACAAGATATACCAATTCCGGCGAGAACAGAAGCTCCAATGTCCGGCTCTGTGCTTCCAAAATCAATGAACATATTCTCTATCCGGGGGATATGTTATCCTACAATGAAGTGGTAGGGAAACGCACGGAAGAGGCAGGATTCCTCCCAGCTCCGGCATATGTCGGCGTTGGAGAGGACAGTGTGAAGGATGAAATCGGCGGAGGTGCGTGTCAGGTTTCTTCCACTCTTTACTGTGCCTCTATCTTTGCTTTTCTGGAGACCGTTGAGCGCACAGCCCACGTCTATCCGGTGAACTACATTCAGCTCGGCACTGACGCCACGGTGACGATCCCGGAAGAGGGCGGTAATGTGATGGACATGAAGTTCCGGAACAACAAAAATTACCCTATCAAGATTGTAGCTTACACGGAAGAGACAGAAGAGATGAAATCTCTCACGGTTGAAATCTGGGGTACGCTGGAAGAAAATGATTATATGCCCATAGAATTTGACAATACGGCTTCCTATACCTGGGATCTTGTATATGACAGGGTGATTGAACCGGCTTATCCCAACCGGGAAGGTTATAAAATCAAGTTTGAAACCGAGCGGTTTTCCTTTGAGGATGCCATGGGACCCGGACGCCGTACGATTACGCATCGTGAGGTTTACAACAGCGCGGGAGAAAAGGTGCTTGATGAAATCCTTAACCCGACGATTTCCACCGGCTATGCAATGGACACCTATTATTACCATAATTAATGTTGTGAAGGAGAGAGCTATCCATGGAAAAAAAGACATTTTACATCACGACCCCGATCTATTACCCCTCTGACAAACTGCACATCGGGCATGCCTACTGCACGGTCGCTACCGACGTGATTGCCCGCTACAAGCGCCTTTGCGGATATGACGTGATGTTCCTCACCGGGACGGATGAGCACGGCCAGAAAATCGAAGAAAAGGCAAAGGCTGCCGGTGTCACGCCCCAGCAGTTTGTGGACAATATTGTCACCGGCCCGAAAGGGATTCTGGATCTATGGAAGCTGATGAATATCTCCAATGACCGCTTTATCCGCACAACGGATGATTATCATGTAGAGTCTGTGCAGAAGATCTTCCGCAAGATGTATGAAAAGGGAGATATCTACAAAGGTGCCTATAAAGGGATGTACTGCACGCCGTGTGAGAGCTTCTGGACGGAGAGCCAACTTGTCGACGGCAAGTGCCCCGACTGTGGTCGTGAAGTGCATTATGCCGAGGAAGAAGCTTATTTCTTCCGTCTTTCCAAGTATGCCAAACCGGTGCAGGACCTCCTTGAGACGGGGACGTTTCTGGAGCCCGCTTCCCGCGTCAACGAAATGATCAACAACTTCATCAAACCGGGCCTGGAAGACCTTTGCGTTTCCAGAACCAGTTTCAAGTGGGGGATCCCGGTGGACTTTGATGAAGGCCATGTGGTGTATGTGTGGGTCGATGCATTGACCAACTACATCACGGCTCTCGGCTACCTCAATGACAAATATGATGACTTTGAGAAGTACTGGCCTGCCGATGTGCATGTAGTGGGCAAAGAGATCGTCCGTTTTCACTCCATTATCTGGCCGGCAATTCTCATGAGCCTCGGCCTGCCGCTTCCGAAGAAAGTTTACGGCCATGGCTGGCTGGTCATCGATGGCGGAAAGATGAGCAAGTCCAAAGGCAATGTGGTGGATCCGTATGTGCTGTCAGAGAAATTCGGCGTGGATGCGCTCCGGTTCTTCCTGATGAGGACCTTCCCCTTCGGTTCTGACGGAAACTTTTCCAATGAATTGCTGATCAACACCATCAATATGGATCTTGCCAACGATCTGGGCAATCTGGTGTCGCGCACGACGGCAATGGTAGAAAAGTACTTCGGCGGTGTTCTCCCCACGGAGCGCGAGCCGGAACAGATGGATGAAGAACTGATTGCGATGATCACTTCAACCAGAAAAGCCTATGAGGGGCATATGGATGCCTTCCATCCGCACTTTGCGTTGGAAGAAGTCTTCAAACTCATCCAGAGAGCAAACAAATATATTGATGAGACGGCACCCTGGGTGCTGGCAAAGGACGAGGCAAAAAAGGCACGCCTTGCAACCGTGATGTACAATTTGCTGGAGGCGCTGCGTGTGGCTCTGACGCTGCTTGTGCCCTTCATCCCGGAAAGCTGTGAGAAGGCATTTGCCCAGATCGGTGCCCACCCGGAAGACAGAACCTGGGACAATGCCGAGCATTACGGGATTCTCCCCGCAACTGTAGCCGTGCACAAGGGAGAGACGCTCTTCCCGCGGCTTGATGTAGAAAAGGCTATTGCTGAGCTGGAGGAGATGCACCGCGCGGCTTCCCAGCCCCCTGCCAAGCCTGTTCTTCCTGATGTGACGATAGACGAGTTCGCAAAGTGTGATATGCGCGTCTGCAAGGTGCTCACCTGCGAGGCCGTGAAAAAGTCGGAAAAGCTGTTGAAGTTCTCCCTGGATGACGGCAGCGGCAAACCTCGTCAGATTCTCTCGGGTATCCACAAATTCTACGAGCCGGAACAGCTCGTCGGAAAGACGGTGGTGGCGATTCTCAATCTGCCGCCGCGCAAGATGATGGGGCTGGAATCCAACGGAATGCTGCTGTCAGCGGTGAAAGAAGTCAACGGGAAAGAAGAGCTGCATCTTATGATCTTGGATGATTCCGTACCGGCCGGTGCACAGCTCTGCTAAAACAGATTTGAACAATTTTAATTAGAAAGTGCAGGAAAATAGAAGAAACAATGACAAAAACTGATATTTTTAGTGGTTTCCTGGGAGCAGGGAAAACGACACTGATCCGCAAGCTGATTGCAGAAGCCTACAAGGGCGAGAAGCTTGTGCTGATTGAGAATGAGTTCGGCGATATTGCAATCGACGGCGCATTCCTCAAAGATGCCGGGATTGAAATTACAGAGATGAATTCCGGCTGCATTTGCTGCACCTTGGTGGGGGACTTCCGAAAGGCCCTGGAGCAGGTCGTCAAAGAGTACGCTCCCGACCGCATTATTATCGAGCCGTCCGGCGTGGGAAAACTCTCGGACGTTGCCAAAGCCGTGGAAGCCGTGGAAGACATCGAAATCGGTTCAAAAGTCACGGTGGTGGATGCCGGCAAGTGCAAGATGTATATGCGAAACTTTGGAGAATTCTTCAACGATCAGGTTCAGAATGCAGACCTTGTTGTTCTCAGCAGAACGCAGACCGTTGACGAGGCAAAAACCGTTGCTGCCATTGAGCTGCTGCGCACTCTGAATGCAACCTGTGGGCTCATCACTACCCCGTGGGATGCTGTTTCCGGGGAGCAGATCAAGGCTGCGATGGAAGAAAACGGGTTGAAGCGTGCCATGGCAGAGCTTGCCGACGAGCATCACCATGATCATCACGACTATGATGACGATGACGATGAAGAGTGCGAATGCCACCATCATCACCATGACCATGATGAGGAGGACGAAGAGGAGCACGAGCATCACCACCATCACCACGATGATGACGACGATGATGAAGAGGAGCATGAGCATCACCATCACCACGATCATGATGACGAGGATGACGAAGAGGAGCACGAGCATCATCACCATCATCACGATCATGACGACGATGACGAAGACGAGCACGACCATCACCAACATCACCATGACCATGATCACCATCATCACCACCACCTTGCGGATGAGATTTTTGACTCCTTCGGCATGGAGACACCGCGTAAATATACGGCGGAAGACGTTTCCGCGATCCTTGACGCCCTTCATGACGAAGAGAAGTTCGGCATTGTGCTGAGAGCAAAGGGATTTGTGGACGGAAAAGACGGAAACTGGATCTACTTTGACTATGTTCCGGAAGAGAAAAACATCCGCGGCGGCGAGCCTGCCGTGACGGGCAGATTCTGTGTGATCGGCTCGAAGCTGAAGGAAGATGCGCTGAAGGAGCTGTTCAACATTGGCTGAAAAGAGAGATTTTCCGGTTTATCTGTTTACAGGCTTCCTGGAAGCGGGCAAAACCCGCTTCATCCAGGAAACCCTGGAGGACAAGCGCTTCTGCAACGGAGAGAGGACGCTCCTGCTCGTCTGTGAAGAGGGAGAAGAGGAGTACGCTCCCGACCAGTTTGCCGACAGAACTGTTTTCATCCATGTTGTGGAGGATAAAGACCAGCTCACAAAAGAAAACCTCGCGGACTGGGCTGATGCCGTGAATGCCGATCGCGCTGTTGTGGAGTATAACGGCATGTGGATGCTGGATGATCTTTACAACGCAATGCCGGAGGAATGGGCGGTCTATCAGGAATTTATGTTTGCGGATGCAGGCACTTTCCTCACCTATAACGCCAATATGCGGCAGCTCACCTATGACAAGATGAAGAGCGCTGAGCTTGTGGTGTTCAACCGTTTCCTTCCGACCATGGATAAAATGGAGTTCCACAAAATCGTACGCGGCGCTTCCAGGAGGGCGGATATCGCCTATGAGGATCCGAAAGGCAACGTCGTCTACGATGATATCGAAGATCCGCTGCCCTTTGATTTGAATGCGCCCGTTGTGGAGATCGGGGATGAGGACTATGCCCTCTGGTATCGCGATATGTCGGAAGAGCCGGAGAAGTACGAGAATAAAACCGTGCGTTTCAAAGGGCTCGCCTTGAAGCGGGAGAGAATCCCGAAGGGCTGCATTGTCATCGGCCGCCATGTGATGACCTGCTGTGCGGCCGACATCCAGTATGCCGCTCTGGTTTGCCAGTTGAAAAACCCGGTGTCGGAAATCGTGGATGACAGCTGGATCAATCTCACGGCTAAAATCAATTTCCGTTTCCACAAGGCATATATGCGGCGCGGGCCGGTGCTGACTTATGTGACGCACGAAGCCTGCCTTGCGCCTGACCCCGAAGTGGCAACCTTCTATTGACGGGAGACCTTTATGCGCTATCAATGCCTGGTCTTTGACCATGACGACACAACCGTAAACAGCACCGCCACCATCCATCATCCGGCGTTTGTCAAGTTCCTGCAGGAATATTTTCCCGGCAGAACCTGTTCTTTGGAGGACTATTTTCTCAAGAATTTTGAGCCCGGTTTTATTGAGATGTGCGTGGAAGAATACGGCATGAATGCGCACGACCTTGAGGTGGAAACACAGTTCTGGCTGAATTATGTGAAAGACCATATTCCCGTTGCCTACCCGGGCATCGCCGAGCTGATGCACCGGCAGAAGGCTGAGGGCGGAGCGATCTGCGTGGTTTCGCACTCAATGAAACAGAACATTCTGCGCGATTACAAAGCCAACGGCCTGCCGGAGCCGGATCTGGTATTCGGCTGGGAGGAACCGCCTGAGCACCGCAAGCCAAACATCTGGCCTCTTGAGAAAATCATGAAAGATCTCGACCTGAAACCGAAGGATCTGCTGATGATTGACGATCTGAAGCCGGGTTATGACATGGCAAGGAATGCCGGAGTGGATTTTGCTGCCGTCGGCTGGGCGAATGATATCACGGAAATCGAAGCCTTCATGCGCAGCAACTGCCGGTATTATTTCAAAACCGTGGAGGAGCTGGCGGCCTTCGTGGCAGATGATTAAGAAAAAAGCAGGAATCCTCCTGCTTTTTTTGAATTTTCCTGAAAAACCTCTTGTACTCTCATAAAAAATGTGTTAACATAATACTATCTATCCAGATCGGAGGATCAGGTTATGAAAATGAAACAGATTTTTTCGATATTCCTCGTTTTGGCCTTTGCTGTCTGCCTCGGCATCACGGCATTTGCTGAGAATATTTTTTTGGACGGGACACCGGCAACGACGATCCCGGGCAACAGCTACGGAGGAGGAATCTTCACAAATGGTGGTTCTGCTACCTTGATCGGCGGCCCGCTTGACACGGTAACGACCGGCGGCGGAGCTTTTGTCCCTCCCACGGCGCAGACGAGCATTGCACCGGAAATTACCAAGCATCCGGGCAGTGAAGAGAAGAAAACAGGAGAGAATACCTCCTTTATTGCGCGCGCTTTTCCGTATGACACGGTTTCGTGGATGGCCATCGACCCTGTGTCGGGAGAGCATGTGGCAGTGGACAGCATCGGAGATCGGATTAAAGGCGTCACCTTTACGGGCACGCATTCCGAGCAGCTCTATATCAATAATCTGACGGATGCCATCAACGGCTGGAAGTTCTACGCGGTGTTCTCCAACAACTTTGGCAGAACCATCACGGGCGAGGCCGAAGTGAAGGTTCCCATTGAGCCCACGCCGACGCCTGCACCCACTCCTACGCCGACGCCCGCGCCTACCCCGACGCCCACACCGGAACCCACGCCGACGGCTGTGCTGCCCTCCTCCGGCAACGGTACGTCCGGATCTCCGACAGGCACCGTGACCTCCGGCGGCAGCTCCAACGGGACAGGTGCTATCGTGATGCCGACCTCCGGCCAGAGAACCAATGGGGACGGATCGGATGTCTCTTCCACACCCTATACCTCTCTCACAGGGCAGACGGGATCGGGCATCATCAACACCTCCACCGGTACAGGGGCACGCAGCTACACCGGCGCTTACATTCTGGCGGCAGCTGCGGCAGCTGTGATTATCGGTGCGATTGCTGTTATGGCTCTTTACATGAGAGGAAAAATCTCTCTCGGCAAATTTGAGCAGGTACTCGGCGGTGAGCAGAACAATAGTACCGGAGACGGGGACGAGTTCTACAATCCGGATGATTTTAAGAACACCTGATAGGGTTCTTTCAGATCAAGGTTCTCCTTTATTACAATATACCTCCACGCAGCAGGGACCCGATGCTTGGGAAAAGCATCGGGTCCCTGTTTCTGTGTTTGTGTTTTTTCCTGCTGCCCGTTACTGTGCTGCTTCCGCATCAGCGCAATCCTGCGGGCAGATGTCGGCGGCAATCGCATCGGCGAGAGCATCCAGTGCTTCAAGCTGATTTTCCTTCAGGGCAGACTTCAGCGTCACGGTGTCGTTGATAAACTCGGTGCCCTTCAATGTGCTGAGAGCTTCGCGCATCAGCTTGCCGCTGGTGGGAGCCCAGGATCCGTTTTCCATCAGGGCAACCTTGCGGTTGCACAGATTGTGATTGACGAGATCGTGGATCAGGTTTTCCATCGTCACAAAGATGCCTGCGTTGTAGGTGGTGGAGGCAAGCACAAGGTGGCTGCACCGGAAAGCGTTGGAAACGATATAGCTTGCCGGAGTCACCGACGTATCAAACATGCGCATCCGCACGCCACGCTCCACCAGCTTGCCGGCGAGAATATTGGCTGCATTTTCCGTATGGCCGTAGACAGAGGCATATGCCAGGCAAACGCTTTTTTCTTCCGGCGTGTAGGAGCTCCACAGCAGATACTTCTCCAGGAAATCACCGAAGTGCGCTCTCCATACAGGCCCGTGCAGCGGGCAGACGGTGTTGAGCTCCAGCTTGGCAGCTTTCTTGAGCACGGCCTGCACCTGTGCGCCGTACTTTCCGACGATGTTGGTGTAGTAACGGCGGGCTTCATCCAGCTCCTCACCGAAGAAGTCCCCTTCGTCGGCAAACAGGCGGCCGTTGAGCGCGCCAAAAGTGCCGAATGCATCTGCTGTGAAGAGCAGCTTGTCGGTAAGATCATAGGTCATCATCACTTCCGGCCAGTGCACCATCGGAGCCATCACAAAGGTGAAGCTGTGCTTGCCGGAGGTAAACGTGTCGCCCTCTTTGACGATTTGGAGCTTTCCGGTCAGATCCAGGTCGAAGAACTGGTTGAGCATCGTCTGGATCTTGGCGTTGCAGATGATGGTGACGTTCGGATACCTCGTCAGCAGTGCTTCAATGGTATAGGCGTGGTCCGGCTCAATGTGATGGATCACCAGATAGTCGAGGTCTCTGCCGTTGAGGGCGTATTTGACGTTTTCAAAAAACGTCTGATAAACGGCCTTGTCGACGGTATCGAACAGCACGGTTTTCTCGTCCTGCAGCAGATAGGAGTTGTAGGAGACGCCTTCCGGCACCCCGTAAACACCTTCAAAACAGGCAAGGCGGCGGTCGTCAGCGCCGACCCATGTCAGATCTTCCGTTACTTTTCTTGTGAAATGCATATGGTTCCTCCAAAATAATAAAAATAGTCATTAAAAAGCCCCTTCGGGGATTCCTTCCAGTGCAAGCGCGCTGTTTTTATATCGCCTGTCATAGGTTACATCCGCTTTCACCCAATCGGGAGAAGGATACTGTTTCGCTTGCTCCACGTCAGGAAATTCAATTTCCAGATAGGCCAGCCCTTTCAGCTGCCCGGAAAACACATCAATCTCCTCCGTCAGGCCGGAAGGCAGGGGATGCAGATACCGCGTCTTGGCAATCACATTTCCGCTTGCCTGCTTCAGAAGAAAGGCATAGAGTTCCCCATCAATTTCGTGCTCCGATTCTCCTGCAGCGAGCCCGCCGTAGGTCGTGAGCTTTTTCACCGTGAGAATGTGCTTTTCTCCCCGGTTGATTTTGCGGATACGCACCACCGGTGAAAACGACACATAGGCCTGCTCAATCTCCAGAGCAGTGAGCGTGCTGAGATCATAGGGGATTGCCCCGGGCTCCACCAGCCACTTCCGTTCAATTTCCATCGTTTACTCGCGGGAAGAATAGTCGGAAAAGGAGATGATGTTATCGGGAGAAGAATCGTCTTCTTCCTCTTCATCCATCCATTCCAGCACAAAGGGCCTCTCGGAATCCAGATCAATGTGGATTTCCGCATCCCGGTCGTCAATAACGAGGCCGATGTCTTCCTCGTCGTAATACAGCAGCTCTATTTCATGCTGATTGGGGTCAATATCAAGGGCAGTCAGCACCACACTGAAAGCAATCTGAAAATACGGATTGTTGAAGTTCCCCTCCATGTCGTCATCCGTCAGGGAATAAGGGTCAAAGTCATCATCCGAATCGTCCTCTTCGTCGTCATAACCGGCATATTTCGTCGTCAGATCATCGTATTCATCCGTATCCACCAGCTCGTAGGCAAAGCCATCGTCCGTCTGTTCGTAATAGAGCGTCTTCTCCTCCCCGTCGATGTTGAGGGAGATGCATTCATCATCTGCATAGTCAATCACAGCCTTGTCAAAATCAATGCCGAGGTCATTGAAAATCATTTTGGCGGCTTTTGCATAAAAGGGGCTCACATCTTCCGTGATGTAGACCGCCCGTTGACCTTTGAATTCCATCTTTAAACTCCTTGTTTCGTCAGAGATACAAGCATGATAACCCACCTTCCTCTTTTATGCAAGGAAAATCTTTTCGAAGTGATAGACAAACCATCAAAAGAATGATAAAATATGCTCATCTTTGAGATGGAGGTATCCTTTTATGAAAACAAATCCGTATGCCGGCACACAGACTGAGAAAAATCTGGAAGCTGCTTTTGCAGGAGAGTCTCAGGCAAGGAATAAATATACCTATTTTGCTTCCAAAGCCAAGAAGGAAGGGTTCGAGCAGATTTCCGCCCTCTTCCTGAAGACCGCCGAAAATGAGAAAGAGCATGCCAAGCTCTGGTTCAAGGAGCTCAACGGCATCGGCAGCACGGCAGAAAATCTTGCCGCCGCAGCTGACGGGGAAAACTATGAGTGGACAGATATGTACGAAGGCTTTGCCAAAACGGCGGAAGAAGAAGGCTTCCCCGAGCTGGCGGCAAAGTTCCGCGGTGTAGCAGCCATTGAAAAGCACCATGAGGAGCGGTACCGTGCCCTGCTGAAGAATGTGGAGATGCAGCAGGTGTTTGAAAAGAGCGAAGTCAAGGTGTGGGAGTGCCGCAACTGCGGGCACATCGTCGTCGGAACCCAGGCTCCGGAGATCTGCCCCGTCTGCGCCCATCCCCAGGCTTACTTTGAAGTCAACGCCGAGAACTACTGAGGGCCTCCCCGATGAAGTTTTCTTCTCCCGAAGGAAAGATGGAAGCCCCGGAAGTTACTGCCGACTATGAAAGCGCCGAAACGTTTGAGAAAACCCGCGTCGGCAAGCTCGGTGTGTTCTTCCCCAGCGGCTTCGGCACGAAGTTTATCCCTTACAGCTATCTCGACCGGGCATTTATCCGCGTCCACGAAGTGGACGGAAAGCTCTGCTGCGACAAAGCCACGTTTTATTATTATCGGCTTGTTTTCGTGCACGACGGCAAAGAATTTGCCAACGTCATGAGTGAAAACGAAAAGCTGACCGACGCCGCTCTCGCTGCCATTGCCAAAAATGCCCCATCCGTCAAAATCGGCTATAACACGTAAAGAGAATCTCCGCTCTGGTTCATCACCAGCGCGGAGATTTTTTCTTTTAAGCCTTCCTGATTATATCTCGCGCCCGAGCACCGAAATCGAGGTACAGCGTTGTCTCCGCGAGCAGCCTGCAGGGTACTTCTCACGAGGTGAAAAGTAATTCACACAATCTCTTCCAGTTCCTCTATCAGCTCGCCAAACAGCTCCAGCGCCGAGTTCACCGGCGCGGGGCTGCTCATGTCCACGCCTGCAATCTTCAGAAGCGACACCGGGTCCGTGCTGCTCCCGCCGGAGAGGAAGCGCTTGTAATCTGCAACGGCCGGTGCGCCTTCCGTGAGAATCCGGTTGGCAATGGCCACTGCCGCCGAGAATCCTGTGGCGTACTGGAACACATAGTAATTGTAGAAAAAGTGGGGGATTCTTGCCCATTCCAGTGCAATTTCCTCGTCCGAAACCATATCCGGGCCGAAGTAGAGCTTGTTGAGCCCCAGGTACTTCTCGCACAGCAGATCCGCCGTCAGCGTTTCTCCGTTTTCCACGGTTTTGCCCATCTCCAGCTCGAATTCGGCAAACATCGTCTGGCGATAAACGGTGCCCTTAAACTGATCGAGGAAGTGGTTGATCAGATAAGCGCGCTCTTTCTTGTCTTCCGTCTTTCCCAACAGATGCCGCATCAGCAGCACTTCGTTGCAGGTAGAGGCAACCTCCGCCACGAAGATCACGTAATCTGCCGTGCACGTCGGCTGGTATTTTGTGCTGTGATAGCTGTGCAGGGCATGCCCCATCTCATGGGCGAGGGTGAACATGCTGTCCAGCGTGTCCTTCTGGTTTAAAAGCACATAGGGGTGCGGATAGCTGTTGCCCGAGGAATAGGCTCCGCTCCGCTTGCCCTGGTTTTCATAAACGTCGATCCAGCGGTTGGCAAAACATTCTTTCAGCAGGTCGGTATAGTCCTCTCCCAGCACGGCCAAAGCTTCCAACACGGTGCACTTGGCCTCCTCAAAGGGGATCTTCACTGCTGCATCCTCCACAACGGGAGTATACACGTCATACATGTGCAGCTCGTCCACACCCAACAGTTTTTTGCGCAGCGCCACATAGCGGTACATCTTGTCCAGATTCCCGTGTACGGCCTCGATGAGGTTGGTGTAGATTTCGGTTTTCACTTCGTTGGCATCCAGCGATGCCTCCAGCGTGCTGCCGTAGTGCCTTGCGTCGGCAAAAAACTTCAGCTGCCGGAACTGGGCGTCCAGCGTTGCGGCTACTGTGTTTTTCACCTCGCCGAGGCGGGTATAATAGGCACGAAAAGCGTTTTCCCGTAGCACCCGGTCGGCGCTCTCCAGCAAAGGCACAAAGGTGCCGGCTGTCAGCGGATGCATCGTCCCATTACCGTCGGATACATCGGGGAAGCGCAGATCCGCATTGCGCAGCATGCTGCCGATCTCCTCCGGTGAGCGGGCAATCTCCCCGGCGGCTGCCAGCAGCGCTTCCTCCGCGCCGGAGAGCACGTGGGCTTTCAGCTGCCGCACAGCCGTGATGGGCCTGCGATAGGTCTCCAGCGCCGCTTCCTCGGTGAAAAACCGTTCCATCGTCTCGTCGGGGATGGCGATGATCTCCGGCGTCGCAAACGCGCCTGCCCCCGAAATCGCCACGTATACGCTCATGGCCTTGCCCCGCATATCAAGATAAAAGCCGTTGGCGGTGTCCTGGTCCAGCTTCTGCGAGGCATAGCCCATCAGCTTGGAGAGTCGAACCGTCAGCTCATCGCTCAGGCGGTAATACTGCAGCAGCTTTTCCGCGCTCTCGCCCAGATGCCCGGCAAAAGCGGCAATCTGCGCCGGCATGGTCTGCAAGGCCTCATATTCTGCCTTCCACGCCTCATCGGTGGGGAAAATATCTTCAAGCTTCCAGGTGTCTTCCACCGGAACCTCGGAACGTACCGGGATTTTCTGTTCTGACATAATGTAACCTCCGTAATTTCAATATGATGACGCAAGTATACCATTTTTTCTTGACGGTTACAATACGGATCACATCTTGACATTGGGTGCGAATCTGATATCATGAAAAAAGATTTTTTTCGGAGAGGTACGGCATTGAAGCATCACGGGAGTAAAAGGATAGCAGTTGTCCTCGCTCTGCTACTGATGGCAGCGGGGGCGGGGCTGGTGTGGTTCGCCTTCCGGGCGTCCGGCGGGGAGATCGGGAAGGAAGCGCAGTCATCTGCTGCCGTGCCCGAACTGCCTGAAGCGGCGGCTGAGCCGGAAGCAGACCGGGTGCTCCTCCCGGGATGGGACGGACAGTATTCTCTTTCCGCGGATGGCCTTTCCCTGATTCTGGAAAAACGCCTTCTTCCGGAGGAAAACAGTCTGCAGCCAGACTTTTCTGCCCTCTTTGAGGAGCTTTGTTATGAGGCCGTGGATGCCTCTTTCTCAACGGACGGATCCCATACCATTCTCCCGGAAAAGTCCGGGCGAACTTTTGACCCGGAAGGCGCTCAACGTCTCTGGGAGCAATCGCCGGAAGGGGAAGTGCATATCCCGTTGCAGACCGTACAGCCGCAGGTCATTTCCGCCATGCTGGAATCCCTGCTTTACCGCGATCTGCTCGGTGCCGTCACCACCAAATATAACAATTCCGGTGAGAGCCGGTGCATCAATCTGCATCTGGCATCGGCCAAAATTGACGGATATGTACTCTTCCCGGGGGAGGAATTTTCCTTCAATACGGTTGTCGGCCCCAGAACAGAAGAAGCAGGCTTTCTGCCTGCTCCTGCCTATGCCGGGTATGACAATATTAAAGAAGAAATCGGCGGGGGCGTCTGCCAGGTTTCCACGGGTGTGTATGCCGCTTCTCTGTTCGCTTTTCTGGAGATCAAATCCCATACCAGCCACATCTATCCGCCGAATTATATCCAACTCGGAACGGATGCCACCGTCACCATCCCGGAGGGCGGTGGGAGAAGCATCGATCTGAAAGTCATCAACAGCAAAAGTTATCCGGTGAAAATCGTCTCGTATTGTGAAGAAACCGTGCGGGAGAACGGCCGCCCGCTCCGCACTGTCACGGTCGAAATCTGGGGCACACTGGAAGATGACGACTATATGCCCATCGAATTTGACAACTCCTATATTGACATTTATGACTATGACCGCGTCATCCCTCCGGCCTATCCGGATCGGGAAGGGTATAAAATCAAATTTACCCATGAGGAGTCGGAGTTTGAGGACGAAACCGGAAAAGGCCTCCATACGCTGACCCACCGTAAAGTCTATGATTCCGCCGGGACGCTGGTAGAAGACAAAATTGTGAACCCGACGTACTCCGCCGGTTATGCGCTTGACACGTATTACTACCGCGGCTGAAAAGCCTGAGATGGAATTCTCCTTGGAGAAGGGAAACCAACCCGGGCTTTAAAACAATCCGGTGCGGACCTTGCCCACCGAGATGTATCCGTTGCGCACGGCATGTACGTCCGTCCCCTCTGGGGCGGCATCCGGGCCAACCGGAATGCCGGATTCCGAGATCGTCCATCTTCCGTCCGGATAATGCTTTTGCGGCATATGGTCGGAATAGAGCTGCAGATCGGCAGGACGAACGCCGTAAAGAATTCCCTTCAGCGCTGCAGGGTCGCAGGAAGGAAAGTTGAGATTCCAGAAAGCGTTTCTTTCGATTGTCTGTCCCAGCAGCTTCTCCGTCAGCTCAGCCATGTACCGGTCCGTTACCGCATAGTCTCTGCAGGTTTCGCAGGAGAAGGCAATGGCCGGAATATGATTGAAAAGAGCCTCAAAGCAGGCACCGCATGTGCCGGAGTAGGCGATATCCAGCCCTGTGTTGAATCCGTCATTGATTCCCGAAAAGACAAGATCCGGTTTTTCCGGGAGGATTCGCAGGGCTGTTTTTACGCAATCCGCAGGCGTACCGGCGAGAGACCATGCTTTGATCCCATCTGCCGCGAAGTCGTGCCTCTCCCGGATTTCCATCTCGGTTTTCAGCGTCAGCCGCTGTGACATGGCGCTGCACTGACTCACCGGGGCAACCACATAAACGCGTCCGAACCCCCTGGCCATTTCCGCAAGGCGATGGATGCCGGGGGCTTCGATTCCGTCGTCATTTGTCACCAGAATGATAGGTGCTTTTTTCATTTAAACAGCTTTCTCCTCTTTCCGGAAATGCTTCAGCCGGTCGATCAGCTCAGCTTTGTCATCCTCCGGCAGGAAGGAGGCTTTTGCTGCATAGAGATTCATGGTGACCAGATCTTCCCGGGTAAATCCCATTTCCCTGACGCAGTGGTCATATTCATCCTCCAGTGTGACGGCGGCGAGCACCATGTTGTCTGTGCTGATGGTGATGCGGATACCCGCATCAAACAGCTTCTTTGCCGGATGCTCCGTGTAGGAAGGTTGCGTTTTGCATTGGATGTTGCTGGTCGGGCAGATTTCCAGCGTTACCTGATCTTCTCTGACCCGCTGCCACAGTTCAGGCGCATCATAGAGATGATGCCCGTGCCCGATGCGTTTTGTGCCGAAGTTGAGCGCGTCCAGCACGGTGTCCGGCCCCTGAGAATCTCCCGCATGGCAGGTGAAGGGAACCCCAAGCTCTCTTGCAAGGTCAAAGACCGGATGGAAATTCTTCAGCGGCACAATGCCCTCGGCACCGGCGAGATCGCATCCCACAACGCCCTTTCCGAGATATTCCTTTGTCAGACGCACGGTTTCGAGATTTTCTGCCATATTCAAAGTTTCCGGGCCGATGCACATCGCACACAGCAGAATGCCCGTTTTGACATTCGGATGCTTCTCCGCTCCGGCCTTTTGCCCAGCGAGGACTGCTTCCACGGCATCGCGCTGTGTAAGGCCACGACGCAGATGAAGCTGAGGCGCAAAGCGGATCTCCGCATAACCGTAGCCCGCATCGGAAAGCACCGAAATCAGGTCTTCCGTCACACGGGAGAGATTTTCCTTCGTCTGAAGCAGCTGAAGAGGGAGTTCAAAACGTTCCAGATACTCGTTGACACTGCCGCAGTCGGATGTGACTTTCAGCCACGTTTTGAAGGCATCCAAGGTAGGGGCCGGCATGGCAAGGTGCTCTTTCTCCGCCAGTGCCCACATGGTTTCCGGCGGGATGGAGCCATCCAGATGAAGGTGCAGTTCCACTTTGGGGAAGAGGTAGTTGTGTTTGGACATGATTGTTCTCCTTCCGGACAGGATACTTTATCATAAGCGATTCTCTGTTACTTTTCAACAGTTTTTTTCGGTGTACTTGATTGACTTTTGTGGAATTCTATTGTATGATGAACAAGACATATCAGGCTGTCAGGCCTGACAAAAATATGATATTGGAGGAAACAAAATGAAGAAAATCCTTGCATTGGTTCTGGTCCTGTCCATGGTCTTTGCACTGTCGGCATTCTCCGCTTCTGCGGAAGAACATGTCTACAGCGTCGCCTATCTTGTCAACGGCAACCTGGGTGACAAGTCCTTCTTTGACTCTGCCGAAGCAGGCCTTGCAGCTCTTGCCGAAGCCGGCCGGATTGATTACGTCACCATCGAAATGGGCGGCACGGATGAAGACCAGCCGACCTGGCTGTCCACCCTTTATGATGTGTCCGAGTCCGAAGAATATGACGTGATCATCTGCGGCACCTATCAGATGCCGGATTATCTGAAAGAAGTTGCCACTGCCTATCCCGATCAGAAGTACGTCATTTTTGATGACAATACCTATGTCGGCGAGAATGACAACGTCCTCAACCTCACCTACAAGCAGAATGACATGGGTTATCTCGTGGGTGTATATGCCGCCTGCATGACGGTGGATACCTCTCTCAACAACATCAATGAAGATGCTATTGTCGGATTCGTCGGCGGCGTGGATTCCCCTGTTATCAATGACTTTCTGACAGGCTTCATTGAGGGCGCCCAGTCCGTCAATCCCGACATCAAGATTGACACCCGTTACACCAATGACTATGTGGATACCGCCATTGCCAAAGAGTACGGCCTCTCCATGATCAACGACAACAAGTGTGACATTATCTGGGGCGTTGCAGGCAATGCAGGCAACGGTGCTGCCGAAGCTGCACTTGAAACCGGCAAAGCCTGGTTCATCGGTGTTGACTCCGACCAGGAGCTTACCCTCAGCCCGGACCTCGCAGCCCTTACCCTGACCTCCGGCCTGAAGAACATCGGCAACTCCCTCATCTGGGTGTTTGATGAGCTCGATGCCGGCAATGAGTACTGGGGCACTGAAGTTTCCCTCGGTCTTGCAGAAGGCGGCGTCGGCATTGTTACCGACAAGAACTTTGACAAGTATGCATCTGCCGAAACGAAAGCTGCTGTAGCCGAAGCGCAGGAAGCCGTCCTCTCCGGCACTGTGGTTGTGGACACGGCAATCGGTGCAAACGCGGTTGACGCTGTTGCTCTGCGTGAAGCAGTTCGCCCGTAAAATCTTTTATCGTCTGCCAACTGAAGATTTGGTACAATCTCAGGAGGGAGCTCCTCGGAGCTCCCTCCTGTTTATTCAACCGGCTTTTTGTTCTGCGTTTTCAGAAAGCTGCGCGGCGAAAGCGAAGTTTTCTGAAGCTGCAGAGCTTTTCACAGTTGATTCTTGAGGAGGGATGGCCATGCCAGACGGCAATTCTGCTGCAAGGGATGAATACGTCGTTCAGATGAAAAAGATCACGAAAGTTTATTCCAACGGTGTAGCAGCAAACCAGGAAGTTGATTTTAACCTTCACCGCGGAGAAATCCATGCGCTGATGGGAGAAAACGGAGCGGGGAAGAGCACCCTGATGAAAATGCTTTTCGGCCTGGAACAGCCGACAAGCGGAGAGATCGTCGTGAACGGAGAAGTGCTTCATTTGACGTCTCCCTCCGTTGCCATTTCCCACGGGATCGGCATGGTGCACCAGCATTTCATGCTCGTGCCGAGCCTGTCCGTGGCGGAAAATATGGTGCTCGGGATGGTTCCGCAGAAGTCCGGCCTTTTTATCGACAAGGCAAAGGCAATTGAAATTACAAAAGAATACTCCGAAAGGTTCAATCTGCATGTGGAGCCGGAGGCCAAGGTCATGGATATCCCCGTCGGCATGAAGCAGAAGGTGGAAATCCTCAAAGCTCTGGTTCGCGGGGCGAAAATCCTGATCATGGATGAACCGACGGCTGTTCTGACCTCTCAGGAGACGGCGGAGCTGTTCGTGGAGCTGAAAAATCTGAAAAAACAGGGCTATACCATTGTGTTTATCTCGCATAAGCTCAATGAGATCATGGAAATCACCGATCGCCTGACCATTATGCGAAGAGGCAGAAGCATGGGCGTTTATAACACGAAAGACGTCACCAAGGAAGAAATTTCCCGTCTGATGGTCGGCCGTGATGTGGTGCTCAGCGTTCAGAAGGATAAGGCAAATCCCGGCGAAACAGTTCTGCGGGTGCGTGATCTGGAATACGTCAATGAGTGGAACAAAAAAATGCTCGACAAGATCTCCTTTGATGTGCGCAGAGGTGAGATCCTCGGCATCGCCGGTGTGGAAGGAAACGGCCAGAAAGAACTGGTCGATATGCTCTTCAACTTCAACACACCGAACTCCGGCACGGCAACGGTCAACAACGTCAGCATTCTCGGCCTTCCCCAGCAGAAAATCCGGGAACTCGGGGTTTCGCTTGTCCCGGAGGATCGCATGATTTACGGCATTGCTGCCGGAGCATCCATTGAAGAAAATGTGATTTCCGACCGCAGCGCCGACAAACGCTTTAACAAAGGCCCGCTTTTCAACATGAAAGCCATTCATGACGAGGCCGATCGCCTGATCCGGGAGTACACCGTCCTCTGCAAATCACGTCGGCAGCACGTCGGAATGCTGTCCGGCGGCAACATCCAGAAAGTCGTTGTGGCGCGTGAGTTTTCCAGCAATCCGGTTCTCATCCTGGCTGACCAGCCGACTCGCGGAATTGACGTCGGCGCGACGGAATTCATCCGAAAGAAACTGGTGGAGCTTTCCCGATCCGGGATTGCCGTTTTGCTCGTCTCGGCGGATCTGAATGAAGTGATGGAGCTTTCCGACAGCCTGATCGTCATGCACAACGGGCGTATTGCAGCCTACTTTGAAGACACAGCAGGCCTGACGGATGAGATGATGGGCGAATACATGCTTGGCCTGAAAGAGCAGAGCAAAGAGGAAGTAAGGAGGGTATGTCATGACGAAAAGACGCCAGCTTAAATTTACGATGATTCGAAGCCTTGTTGCCATCTGCATAGCTCTCCTGGTTGCCACTTTGCTGATTCTCATCAGTGCCGGCGGGGATACTTTTCAGGAAAAGCTTCAGGCAACAGGGGAGGCACTCAAACAGATGCTCGTCGGGCCGCTGTTCCGCATGAGCCAGAAAAAAGGCACTTCCTTTGAGGCAAAACGACTGGCGGACATTCTCGCCGCCATGATTCCGACGATTTTCACCGGCCTTTCCGTCTGCGTGATGTTCTCGGCAAACCAGTTCAATCTCGGCGCTGAAGGCGGCATCATGCTTGGCGCATTTGCTTCCGCGATGACAGCCATCTATCTCCCGATGCCTGCCGGGGTGCATGCCGTTGTCGCGGTGCTTGTCGGAGGGGCTGCGGTTGCCCTGATCATGCTCCTCCCCGCTTTGCTGAAAACAAAGCTGAACGTCAGTGAAATGGTGTGCTCGCTGATGCTCAACTATATTATCATGTATGTCATTAAATTTTTAATGAATACCTATCTGGCCGATAAGTCCAGAGGGCAGATTATGTCCTATGCTTTTCAGGAGACGGCGAACATTCCCCCGATTGTCAATAACACTGTTTTCAGCGGCGCAAAACTGACATGGGGCTTTGTGATAGCAATCCTGGCTGTGATCCTCTGCGGTCTTTTCATGTATCGATCCCGCTGGGGCTATACAATTCGCATGATCGGCATCAATCAGGATTTTGCAAAATATTCCGGCATGAAGGTAGGAGCGGTGATTGTGCTCGCCCAGGTGGTGGGCGGCTTTCTTGCAGGTGCCGGTGGCGGCATTGAAATGCTCGGCCGCTATACCAGTTTCTCCTGGAGCGCCTTGCCGGGCTATGGCTGGACGGGGCTCACGATTGCCATTTTAGCCGGGAATAATCCGTACATGGTTCCCTTTGCCGCGTTCTTTATGGCGTATCTTTCCAAAGGCTGTGATCTGATGGCAACCTATGCAAAAGTGCCGGCTCAGCTGATTGACATCATTCAGGGAGTGATCTTCCTGTTCTTTGCCGCAGAGCAGTTCCTGTCGAAGTACAGGCAGAAGCTGGTTGTCAAGTCGGCAAAAGAAGAGATTGCCCGGGCGAATCTGCAGAAGGAGGGTTGAATCATGCTGAACTTTTTGAAGATACTTGCTACTCCCGAATTCTTCTATTCGATTATCCGTATTTCCGCGCCGATCCTCTTTGCCACACTTGCAGCGATTGTAGTCGAAAAAGCCGGCTTTTCCAACATCGGGCTGGAAGGTTTAATGATGTTTTCCGCACTGGCCGGATCTTTGGTCAGCTATTATACCAAAACATGGTATTTTGGCCTGCTGGCAGCTCTTGCGACCGGTGTGCTGATGTCACTGATCATGGGCTTTTTCGCCTTCAAATTGAAAACAGATATTATTCTGGTTGGTGTTGCCGTCAACATGATGGGCTCGGGCGGAACGCTTTTCCTCTGCAAGGTCATTACCAATCTCACGCAAGGGAAAGCCATGGCCTCTACAACAGGGTTGATCACCAAATCGCTCTGTATCCCGGATATTTCCATCCCGCTGCTCCATCAAATCCCTTTTCTCGGTGCGGTATTTTCCGGGCATAACCTGCTGACCTATCTGGCGTTCCTGTTCTGCCTGCTCACCTCGGTTATGCTTTATAAAACACCTCTCGGGCTCAACATCCGTGCAGTGGGAGAAAATCCGAATGCCGCTTCTTCCGTCGGAGTCTCCGTGCTTCGCATCAAGTATACAGCGATGGCGTTTTCCGGATTGATGAGCGGGTTCGGCGGAGCATTCATGTCCATGGCGTATGCGCAGGGCTGGTCTTTGGACATGGTTTCGGGGCGAGGCTTCATTGCGCTCGCAGCGCAGGCAATGGGCGGGGGTGAATGCCTCGGTGGTATGCTCTCAGCCCTGGTGTTTGGTTTCGCTCAGGCCCTCGGCATCAAGTTCTCCGCAATCGGGCTTGATTCGAATCTCGCTTCCCCGATTCCGTATGCCGTTACGATTATCGGCCTTGTGATTTTTGCCATTGTCAGAAATAATAAAATCAAGAGACAACATTCTGCTGCAGCGCTGGCCAAAAGTGAAGCAAAGTAAAGAATCAAAAGCCTGCCGCGTGTAACACCGACAGGCTTTTCAGGAGGAGAAAAGATGCCGAACAGGAAAAAAATTCCGATTATACTGGATGGCGATCCGGGGCACGATGATGCCATAGCCTGGGTGCTTGCCCATGCAAGCGGCAGGTTTCATATTCTGGCGGTTACCACAGCTGCCGGCAATCAGACCATCGAGAAGACGACTTATAATGCCCTGAGAGTATGCACATTGATCGGCCTGCATGTACCTGTGGCAAAAGGATGCCGCAAGCCGCTGCTGACAGAGCCGATGAACGCTCCCTCTGTGCATGGGGAGTCAGGGCTTGACGGCCCGGCTCTTCCGGAACCCGCCTTTGATGCACAGCCGGAAGGAGCTGTTGAGTTGATGGCTCGGGTGATACGCAATTCCGAGGACAAAGTGACGATTGTTTCCACCGGGCCGATGACGAATACAGCGGCGTTCCTTCTTGCGCATCCGGAATTGAAAGACCGCATCGAACGCATCAGCATGATGGGAGGTGGGCTCGCGCTGGGGAACTGGACGCCTGCGGCAGAGTTCAACATTCTGGTGGATCCGGATGCTGCTAAAATTGTGTTTGAATCCGGTGTTCCGATTCTGATGGCAGGGCTGGATGTCACCGAAAAAGCCCTGATTCTGCCTGAAGATTTTGAAAGAATTCGGGCACAGCACAATCCTGTGAGCGATATTGTCTGGCAGTGGCTGGAATTCTTCTATCGCTTTCACCGCTCCATCGGTTATGCCGGCGCACCGATGCATGACCCTTGTGCGGTTATGGCGCTGATTCATCCGGAAATCTTTACCATTCGTGATTATTATGTCCAGATTGAAACATGCGGAGATTATTGTAAAGGTGCCACCGTTCCGGACTGGTACGGTCTCAGCGGGCATGTTCCGAATGCTTCCTGCATCCTGGATGTTGACCGAAAAGCGTTTGCTGATTTGCTTGTCGAGACGATTGCTGTCTATGGGGAGAAGATGCCATGAAAAAAATACCTGTATGGATGGATTGCGATACCGGCACAGATGATGCTGTTGCCATTATGCTGGCACATTCTCTGGCGGAGCTTGATCTCCTCGGGATTTCTACCGTTTGCGGCAATACCACCCAGGATCATGCATTTCATAACACCCACGGGCTCAATGGCCTGATGGGAACGGCCTATCCTGTTTATCGCGGGGCAGAAAAGCCGCTGCTCAAAGAACTGTTGATTTCAACGGCGTTTCACGGAGAAAACGGCCTTGGGAATGTTGAACTCCCGATTCCGGAAAATGCAGTATTCCTGCAGGAAAAAGCATGGGATGCCCTGTATGCCTGTGCCTCCAGGTTCCCTCAGGAGCTACGCCTTGTGGCGACAGGGCCTCTCACCAATGTGGCAACAGCGTTTCTCAAATATCCCGATCTTCCGCAATTGCTTCATTCTCTGTGCATCATGGGAGGCTCGGCAGGGGCTGGTAATATTACGCCTGCTGCGGAGTTTAACATCTTTGTCGATCCGCAAGCGGCTGAAATTGTCTTTCACAGCGGTGTAAAGCTTGTGATGTTTGGCCTTGATGTGACCCTGCAGGAAATGCTGACAGCCACGGATCTGGAAGAACTTCGGTTATCCGGCGGCAAAGCCGGATCCTTTACCCATGCCTGCCTCCAATGTGCACTTCAAAGTGTGAAGCGCTATGGTTTGAACGGTGTCTCCATGCACGATTCCTGCCCGGTGATGCATCTTGTCCATCCGGAGCTGTTTGAAGGAGAAGAGGCAGGCGTCGTCGTAGAGACCAGAGGCAGCGTCACCAATGGGAAAACGGTAACCGATCTGTATTCTGACAAGCAGTTCCCATTCAAAAATGCGCTTGTGATGTTGAAGGTAGATGCCGATGCCTTTATCCGCATTTTGAAAAAACAGATCGTCAGTCTTGGGTAAAAGAGTGCCGTTACAGCATAAAAAACAGCTCGGGTTCCGTTACGAACTTCGAGCTGCTTTTTTATATTGTGATATCCCGTTGTTACAGCGAGGAGGCAAGGGCTTGTGCTTTCCGGGTGGATTCCTGCAATACGGCAGAACCGTCGACCCTGCTCATATCCATTCCGTCAGCGGCAATGCAGTGATATCGTCCAAATCCGAAAAATCGGTGCAGCGCATCCAGGTAGCGGCTGCCCATTTCCATCGGGTCATCGGTATAAATACCGCCTCGTGTCGTCAGAAAAACAAGATCCGTTCCCCGGCAGATACCCTCTAACCCTCCGTGCGCGCTTTGAAAGGTAATCCCGTCGACGCTGATCTGCTCGATATACACTTTCAAAAGGGCAGGAAAACTCAAATCCCAAAAGGGAGCCGCTATGCAGACGAGATCAGCTTCTGCAAACTGATGAGCATACCGGAAACGGGGATGATCAAGCTGCCCTTCTTCCAGCAGGCACTGTCGCTGTTCAAAATAGGCACCCGTCAGACAGGAGAGATTTTCCTCATCCAAAACGAGAACCTCTTTCACCACGTCCTTCGGAAGGGCGTCGGCAAAAGCCTGCAGCAATTGCGCCGTTCGTGATTCTTTTTTCCGTATGCAGCAGTCCACCAACAGGGCTTTTCTGATGCTTTCACTCATTTTTATCCGATCAAAACTTCCGGAAGGACTGTCTCGGCAGCTGGAACGTCAATCTGGAGATAATCATTCACGATATCCATGACGGTGTCGTCCTTCAGCGTGATGGAAATCTCAATTCGCCGGTTCATGGCCTTGCCTTCCTTTGTCTCATTCGAAGCAATCGGGCGGGATTCTCCGTAGCCTGCTGCACAGAAGTAGTCGCTGTAAGGAGTGAGAACGGTTTCTGTCAGCATGTAATTCAGCACCGAGTTGGCTCTCTCGGTGGACAGGGTTCTGTTCATCTCGTCAGATCCGTCAGAGTCGGTATGACCGGAGATAATAATGCTGTCAATATATTTTGCATTTTCCGGATCGGACAGGAATTTGGAAAATACCACCACAAGCTGATTCAATACACCCAACGCTTCAGGTTTGAGATCGGATTTGTTTGTGTCAAAAAACACGGCATCGTTCAGAATGATGCTTCCGTTCTCGCCCACAGAAGCACGGGACGAATCACCGCTGACAGAATCAATGCTGGCTTTGATCTGATCAAGAACCTCCCGGCGTACACCGACGATCATTTCCATCTGTCCGTGCATCCGCTCCAGTTCTACCTGAGCTTCTGCAACATATTGAGCTTGAGAATTAATCGTAGCCTGTTGCTGAGCCAGTACAAACTGTGTGTTTTCAAGCTCTGCATTTTTCTCATCCAGGCGGATCTGAACCGTTGCGAGGATGGCCTCTTTTTCGTTGAGTTCATTTTCCTTATCAGTGAGTTGGTTTTGGGTATCCTGCAACTCTGCATTAGCCTCATCAACCTCTGATTGCGCAATCGTCAATCTGGATAAGGTGTCAGATAAACGTTCTTCTGTATTCCGAAGATTGTTGCCGGTTTGAATATTCGAGAGATAGGCAAGCAGCATCAGGAAAAACAGAATAAGCGCAAAGGAGGACATCATATCCGCATAGGATGGCCAGAAGTTCTGCTCGTTGTCGGTTTTCCCGCTGGCAGCTTCCGTGCTCACCTTGGTGCGTCTCCTCATGAACGGTCACTCCTCTCAAGTTTTGAGGTGATCCCACGCACAGCACTGCCGAAATCACGGATCGAAACATCAAGCCGTTCTACAGTTCCCTGCAAAGCGTAATGGAATTCGGAAAAATCGTGTACACCGTCGTTAAATCCCTGTACCGTCTTATTAAAACCGACAAGAGAAGAACGTAGGCTTGTTGTTGTTTCGGCCAAACTGCGCTGCATGGTATCGGAAGCCTCATTCAGGCTGTCGATCACCTGATGCAAAGCATCTATATCGTCTTCTGCAGCGAGTGTCGGGAGTGTCGGCGCAACGGACTGGTCAAGCCACAGCTCCATACGCGATTCCATCAATTCCCTTGCAGCCGAGGGAGAAAAAATAGCGCGCAGAATTGTCAGAATAATGGAGCATCCGACACCCACCAGAGAGGTATAGAACGCAACGCCCATACCGCTCAGTGCCGACATCAGCCCGCTTCCCACACTGTTCAGGATGGAAAGCCACTCATCTGCACTGCTGTCAGCAATCAGCTTTGACAGAGAACCGACGGAAAGGCTCAATCCGAGGAAGGTACCGAACAGGCCGAGCGTAACAAAAAGGGAAACGGCATTGCTCAAAAATCGCTCACAAAGCAATGCACCGCCCAGTTTTGATCCCACTGCTTCTTCGATGATTGCGGGAGTGTTGGTTTCTTTCCCGTATCGCTTATAGGACTCCGCAAACTGGTTCACGGTGTAACGCAGAAAACGGTTATCCTGATTGACCGTGCCGGAAATCTGATAGGTGAGATGTTTATAACGAGCGTACACCCCGAAAAGAATAAAGAGCGAAAGCCCGAAAAGAATCATAATGACTATGATCACGATTACACCGACGAGAGGCATATTGCTTAAACTGGCCAAATAGAACACCTTCTTAAGTTTAGATTTTCAGATGTAGTATATCACAAGTAAAAGGAAAATGAAATAAATTTTTTCGGAATTTGTAAATAAAATGTAAAAATATCAGGATAAAACCAAAAATAGACTAAAATCAATCCGGATGAACCACGAATCTGACCGGTATTAGAATCAATCCATGTTTTACAATTCTCACCTGAAAATCTTGTGATCGTTTTCAGCAGCGTTTTTTAAATTCTTGGTTGTTTTACGGCTGAAACAGTTGAAAAGCATTTCGATGCATGATAAAATAATCAAACTATTTCATTATGAAAAGAAAAGGAAGCAGTATGTCTAAAACAAAGTCACAGCAGCATTTACGACATTATACAGCGGTCCTATACGATATTCCGATGCTGATCATCTCGGTGTTTATTTTCCTTTATCTTGCACCGAGTGTCGAAGTGCGCCCCCGCATGCTCATTATCGGCATGCAGTTTGTGCTTTGCCTGGTTTGTGTGTCTGTAGCTCGCATTGCAGCGGGTGTCTATAAGCAGATTCTTCGCTATGGCGGCAGCAGGATGTACATCCGTCTGATTTTGGCGGATGTCTGTGCCGGCGCAGTCTATTACGGCATTCAGCTTTTGCTGCCGGAAGGCCCCCTTCGTGTCACGTTCATCCGCGCCGTCTGCATCATCACCTTCAATCTGCTCGAAGCGGTTTCCTCCCGTCTTTTATATCAGTATGTGTTTGAATACGGCAGCCGCAGTATATGGACGCTTCCCGGTATTCGCCGCGTCGTGCATTTTATGACGGGTTATTATTCCGATGAAGCCACAGAAATCGTCCTCGAGAACAAGAAAAAAGAGATCCCTTATTCCCAGCGAAAAAAGCTTGCCGTGGTTGGAGCGGGCCGAATCGGCGCTATGCTGGTCAAGGAACTGCTCACCAATCAGAATTCCGCTTACGCCCCTGTCTGCTTTGTGGATAATGACATGCGCAAAGCCGACCGTGAAATTTACGGCATTCCTGTCATCGGAGAAGATGACACTATTGCGGAAAAGCTCAAAGCCATGCAGGTCGAGGAGATTGTCTTTGCTCTTCCCCGTATGCATGCCGAGCAAAAGAATGAGCTATATGAGCGTTACAGAAAAACCGGCTGCAAAATCCTGATTTATGACTATCCTCTCTCCCAGACCAGTGAATTCGGCAAGAGAACCCTGCGGGAGTTTCGGGTAGAAGAGCTCCTCTTCCGCGACGCCAAAGAGTTTATGAATGATGATGTCCGTGCTTTTTATGCCGGCAAAACAATTCTGGTTACGGGCGGCGGCGGTTCCATCGGCAGTGAGCTTTGCAGGCAAATTGCCAAGATGTCTCCCAAAAAACTGGTCGTCCTCGATGTCTATGAAAACAGCGCCTACGATTTGCAGCAGGAACTGATTATGACCTACGGCAGAGGCATGCTCCCCTTCGAGGTGGAAATCTGTTCCATCACCGACAGACGGAAGCTGGAATCTGTTTTCCGCACCTATCAGCCGGATGTCGTCCTTCATGCGGCAGCCCATAAACATGTTCCTCTCATGGAGCACAATGTGGTCGAAGCGGTGGAAAATAACATCTTTGGCACGCGCAACGTCATCGATCTCGCAATTCAGTATCATGTCTCCAAGTTTTTGATGGTCTCCACTGATAAAGCCGTCAATCCCACCAACGTGATGGGCGCAACAAAGCGGATGTGTGAAATGATGGTCATGGAGGCCGCCTCCCGCCATACCGACACGAAGTTCTGCGCCACCAGATTCGGCAACGTCCTCGCCTCCAATGGCTCTGTTGTGCCGCTTTTTAAAAAGCAGATTGCCAACGGCGGCCCTGTCACGGTTACCGACAAGCGCATCATCCGCTATTTCATGACGATCCCAGAAGCAACGCAGCTTGTCCTGACCTGCGGTGCCCTGTCGGAAAACGGCGAGCTTTTTGCCCTTGACATGGGCAAGCCCATGAGCATTCTCACCATGGCCGAAAATATGATTCGCCTTTCCGGCCTCGAGCCGTATCGCGATATCGACATTATCGAAATCGGCCTTCGTCCCGGTGAAAAGCTCTATGAAGAGCTTCTCATCGATTTCGAAAAACTGGAAAAAACCCAGAATGACATGATTTTTGTCGAGCATGATCTCCCCCTTCCGGCCTCTCAACTGGAAGAAAAGCTTGCCCTGCTCCACAAAGCCTGTGATACGCTCGATGCCCAAACCGTTTACCATGCCCTTCAGCAGACGGTCCCGACCTTCCACCCCGCAGAAGAAGTGAATCAGGAAGCGCTGGAATCCCGTGAATTTCGCATGGCTCAGGAACAAAGAGATAACGTACGCATTTTATAATATAATAGTTAATATATAGTGGATTTCAAAAACCAATAGATTGATACACTTTTGTTCATCCAGATAATCTTAATGTCGCGAAAAACATCTTTTTCGTTTTTGAAAAGAAAAAGATACAGAAAGGGAAAAATAATTTCTCTGTTTTTCACAAAAATTCTTGACTAAATTTGTACATTATGCTAAAATATCTGCTCGCATGGGATTTTTATGCCCATGCGGGCAATTTCCATAAAGAAGTCGGAATTTCTGGCTTTTTTATCATTGATCTTTGAGGAAAGGAGGAAAACAATGCCGACTTTTAACCAGCTGGTGAGAAAAGGCAGAGAAAAAGTCACTTATAAAAGCACGTCCCCTGCAATGCAGAAGGGTTTAAATACGTTGAAAAATAAGGTGACGGATCTCAGCTCGCCTCAGAAGCGCGGTGTATGCACAGCAGTGCGTACCTCTACGCCGAAGAAGCCGAACTCTGCTCTGCGTAAAATCGCCCGTGTCCGCCTGACCAATGGTTATGAAGTGACAGCTTACATCCCCGGTATCGGTCATAATCTGCAGGAACACTCTGTAGTTATGATTCGTGGCGGACGTGTTAAGGACCTGCCTGGTGTCCGTTACCACATTATCCGTGGTACGCTTGATGCACAGGGTGTTCAGGGCCGTATGCAGGGCCGTTCCAAGTACGGTGCAAAGAGGCCGAAAGCTGCAAAGAAAAAGTAATTCCAACCACAGGCAAACACATTTGCCCTAAGGTTCTGATCATAGACCTCAGGGCGCAACAAACGCCTACGTGCGTTTGAGTACCTATGATCCCATTTTTTAATGAAGGAGGGAAGCTTAAGTGCCCAGAAGAGGAAACGTTCCTAAAAGAGAAATCCTGCCTGATCCTATGTATAACAGCGTTCTGGTTACAAAACTGATCAACGGCGTTATGCTCGACGGCAAAAAGGGTGTTGCTCAGAAAGTCGTTTATGACGCTTTTGACATCATCAAGGATAAGACCGGTAAGGAACCTCTCGATGCTTTCACAGAAGCAATGAACAATATTATGCCGAGTCTGGAAGTCAAAGCTCGCCGAGTCGGTGGTGCAACCTATCAGGTTCCTATCGAAGTTCGTCCTGCTCGTCGTCAGACGCTGGCACTTCGCTGGCTTGTGGATTATTCCCGCAAGCGTGGCGAAAAAACCATGAAAGAGCGCCTCGCAGGCGAAATTATGGATGCATGCAACAACACCGGTTCCGCAGTGAAAAAGCGTGAAGACATGCACAAGAATGCAGAAGCCAACAAGGCTTTCGCACACTTCAGATGGTAATCCCAGCAGGAGCTTACATTTAAATGCCGAGAAAATATTCGCTTGAAAAAACCAGAAACATCGGGATCATGGCTCACATCGATGCCGGAAAAACGACCACGACAGAGCGCATTCTGTTCTACACCGGGATTAACTATAAGCTCGGTGAGACACATGAAGGCACTGCCACCATGGACTGGATGGAGCAGGAGCAGGAGAGAGGAATTACGATCACCTCTGCTGCAACAACCTGTTTCTGGCGGGATACCCGCATCAATATTATTGATACGCCGGGCCATGTTGATTTTACTGCAGAAGTCGAACGCTCACTCAGAGTGCTTGATGGATGCGTAACGGTTCTTTGCGCAAAAGGTGGTGTTGAGCCTCAGTCTGAGACAGTCTGGAGACAGGCTGACCATTATCACGTGCCGCGTATGATCTACGTCAATAAGATGGACATCATGGGCGCTGATTTCTATCATGTTCTTGATATGATTCATGACAGGCTGAAGTGCAACGCAGTTCCGATCCAGCTTCCGATTGGGTCTGAAGATTCCTTTCAGGGAATTATCGACCTCGTGAATATGGACTCGATCATTTATTATGACGATCTTGGAAAAGACATGCGCATTGAGCCGATTCCGGAAGATATGCGTGAGCTTGCAGACATGTATCGTCAGAATCTTTTGGAAGCAGTTTCAGATTTTGATGACGAGATTATGGAATTATATCTCGACGGAGAACCTGTTCCTGCTGAAAAAATCAAAGCCGCTATCAGAAAGGCAACCGTTGAAGTAAAAATGGTTCCGGTGACGTGCGGCACTTCGTACAAGAATAAGGGCGTGCAGCGTCTGCTGGATGCGATTGTCGATTTTATGCCTTCGCCGCTGGATGTTCCTGCCATTGAAGGTGTAAACCCCAAAACGGGGGATACCGAACATCGAGAAGCAGATGATTCAGCTCCGTTTTCAGCCCTCGCGTTTAAAATCATGACGGATCCCTATGTAGGAAGGCTCACATTCTTCCGTGTCTATTCCTGAGAATTTGAGACGGGCTCTACCGTTATGAACTCCGTCAAAGGTCAGCGGGAGCGAATCGGGCGCATTCTGCAAATGCACGCCAATCATAGAGAGGATATAGAGCATGTTTACTCAGGTGACATTGCTGCAGCCGTCGGATTAAAGAATACGACGACGGGGGATACCCTCTGTGATGATAAGCACCAGATTGTTCTTGAGTCAATGGAATTTCCCGAACCGGTCATTCGCGTGGCGATTGAGCCGAAAACGAAAGCCGGACAGGAAAAAATGGCTCTGGCTCTTCAGAAGCTTGCGGAAGAAGATCCCACTTTTAAGACGTACACCGATACCGAGACAGGTCAGACGATCATTGCCGGCATGGGTGAGCTTCATCTGGAGATTATTGTGGACAGGCTTTTGCGTGAATTCCGCGTAGAAGCAAATGTCGGCAAACCGCAGGTTTCTTACAAGGAGACCATCAAAAAAGCAGCTACCGTTGACACAAGATATGTCCGCCAGACAGGTGGAAAAGGTCAGTTCGCACACGTGAAACTGATGATTGAGCCCAATGAGTCCGGCAAAGGCTACGAGTTCATCAATAAGGTTACAGGCGGTGCGATTCCCAAAGAGTTTATCCCGTGTGTAGACCAGGGAATTCAGGGAGCAATGCTCTCGGGTGTTCTTGCCGGATATCAGGTTGTTGATGTAAAAGCGACCCTGCTTGACGGTTCTTTCCACGAGGTTGACTCTTCAGAGCTTGCCTTTAAAATCTGTGGAAGCATGGCCTTTAAAGAAGCCTCTCAGAAGGCTGAGCCCACGTTGCTTGAACCCATTATGAAGGTTGTTGTTACCTGCCCTGAAGATTTCATGGGTGACGTTATGGGTGATATCAACGGAAGAAGAGGTCAAATTTCCGGCACCGACATTCGAAATGGAACAACTACTATTGAAGCAAGTGTTCCACTTTCCACAATGTTCGGTTATGCCACTGACCTGCGCAGCAAAACGCAGGGAAGGGCGACTTATGTTATGGAGCCAAGCCACTTTGTCGAGCTGCCGAAGAATTTGCAGGCTGCACTGACGAACAAATCTGGCTTTGATTTCGGCAAATTCAAATAATCCCCTTAAATTATTAATTAAATTTCTTACATGGAGGAATTTTCAAATGGCAAAGCAGATGTACAACAGATCCAAGCCCCACGTGAACATTGGCACTATCGGCCACATCGACCATGGCAAGACCACCCTTACCGCTGCTATCACCAAGTTCCTGGCAATGAAGGGCCAGGCAGAGTACACCGATTACTCTTCCATCGACAAGGCTCCTGAAGAGAGAGAACGTGGTATCACCATCAACACCGCACACGTTGAGTATGAGACCGATGCAAGACATTACGCTCACGTTGACTGCCCCGGAC
>JAFUGY010000074.1 GCA_017469115.1 Oscillospiraceae bacterium | reverse complement strand
GAGTTGATGGACTTTCGCCTTTTGGAAGAGCGGGACCTGAGCACATTGCCGGAGCGGCTGACTGCCGTGATGCCGGACGGAATCAGAGCACTGGAGGCCTATCCTGCCGAAAGAAAGAGCGCAGAGCTCAAATGGCTGGAGATTGAAGGCGAGCTGGAATATGACGGAAAAAAGCCGGAATTGAAGGCTCTGGAAGCATTTTTCAGCCAGCCGGAGATTATCATTGAAAAGAAGACCAAGCGAGGCCTCGGCAAAGCTGATATCCGGCCGGCAATTCAGACGATTGCATTTTCAGGGATGGAGGACGGGATCAGGCTGAGGGCAAGAATTTCGGCTCAGGAGCCGACGTTAAACCCAGAGCATCTGATGAATGCCCTGCGGCAGCTCTGCGGAGAGCTTGCACCGGACTTTGCCCGCTTCACCCGCATAGAGACTTACGACGCAGACGGAAAGGTTTACCGTTAGAGGAGGAGCATGAAAAAGAGAATTGCTTTTTTCCAGAGCAGCATGGGTGCCGGTGGAATTGAGAAAAGCCTTTTCAATCTCATGCACAATCTGGATTACAACCGGGTGGATGCAACTCTGTTTTTGTTTGAAGACGGATGCTTCTTTCCCGGAGGGTTCCCGAAGGAACTGGACGTAAAACTCCTCTCTCCTCCCCCGCGAATCTGCAGCTTTCTGCCGTTTGACACAGCCCGGCACTTTTGGAAGCATGACTGGGAACAATACGGGGAATTTGACGTTGCGGCAGATTTTAATAGCTATCAGTTTTCGTGTGCCTGCGGAGCGCTGGGCGTAAAGGCCAAAAGGCGCGTGATGTGGCTGCACAACAATGTGGAAATCAAGCTGCAAAACGAATGGAAATACCGGGTTTTGTGGCACTTTTTTGCCGGAAAACTCAAGCACTATGACTGTTTTATCCCTTGCTCGAAAGCACTGGAAGAGCCTTTTCTCCACGCATCGGGTCTTGAGAAAGCAAACTTCACTGTGATTCAGAATTATATTGATATTACAGAAATCAGAGCAAAACAGGGAGAAACACCGGAAATCCCGGCATTTGACAGCAAAAACGTGAATTTTGTAGCTCTGGGACGCCTCTGCCACCAGAAGGGATATGACATTATGATTGATCTCTTCGCAAAAGCCTGCCGGGAGAGAGAGGACCTGCGGCTTTACATCATCGGAGGCGGGTTTGACCGGAGAGTGCTTTCGCAGCAGGCGGAAAGGCAGGCACCCGGAAAAATCATCTTTTTAGGGGAGCAGAGCAACCCATATGCGATTCTTGATAAGATGGATGCATTCCTCTCCACATCGCGCTATGAAGGGCAGCCGTTAAACATTGAAGAAGCGAGAGCAATCGGGCTGCCGCTTTACTGCACGAAAAATCTGGAGCAGTATTCGGAAGGGCTGCAGGGGTATGAGATGGATGAACTGCTGCAGGCGATTATCCATGCGGAGAAGCAGGAGAAGAAGCCGGACGAGCTGGAAGAATACAACCGCGAGATTTTAGAGAGAGTATACGAATTATAAGTTATAAATTATAAATGATAAATTGAGGGGAGGATGCGTCGTGCGGGGTGCTGTGCAGGAGCTCGCGAGACAACGCTGTACCTCGATTTGAGATTTCCCGCGCGAGCTAAGTTGGGGAGTAAAAGCGTAGTATAGTTACAGTTTATGTGAGCAACAGGTGCGAGCGAAATTTGGACTAATAGTTGTGGTTATTGGTTTCAGTGCGGGATTTGGCTTTCTGTTTGGATTTATATAGGGATAAGGAAGGAGCATATCGGGACGATATGCTCCTGAAATTATTCATCACATTTTTTGCCTTTGAGAAGGGAGGCGGCGCCGCAGGCGGAACAGGCATGGCGGCAATCCGGTGAAAGTGTTGCACAATAGGCCATTTCACGCTCGTGAATGAGGTGCTGTTTGCGGACGCCGACATCTATCATATCCCAGGGAAGGACTTCGTCGGTACTGCGCGCGCGGGAGGCATAAAAGGCAGGATCGAGATTGCAGTCGGCAAAAGAGGAGATCCAGCGGTCGAAGGAGAAGAAATCACTCCACGCCTCAAGGCGGCCGCCTTTGCGCCAGACAGCTTCGACAACATCGGCAACTTTCCGGTCGCCCCGGGAGAGGGCTGCTTCGACGAAGCTGGTTTCGGCATCGTGCCAGTTATAAACCACGTTTCTCGCCTTGATGGAGGAACGGAGGAGATTGACACGGCGGAGATATTCCTCAATCGAGATCTGAGGCTCCCACTGGAAAGGGCTGTGTGGTTTGGGAATGAAGCAAGAAGTGGAGATGGTGATGCGCACTCCCCTGCTTTTGTACTTGGAATACTGCCGCCAGCAATGCAGGACGCGCTCTGACATTTCGGCAATGCCGATGATGTCTTCATCCGTCTCGGTCGGGAGGCCGAGCATGTAATAGAGCTTCACGGTATTCCAGCCGCCTGCGAAGGCGATGCGGCAGGTGTTGAGGACGTCTTCTTCCGTGACGTTTTTGTTGATGGCATCACGCAGGCGCTGGCTTCCGCCCTCAACGGCAAAGGTCAGACCGCTCTTGCGGACGCGCTGCAGCTTTTCCATGAGCTCCATGGAGAAGTTGTCGGCCCGGAGAGAAGGGAGCGACACACCGATGCTGCGGGGCTCGCAGAATTCGAGCAGGCCGTCACACACGGGGCCGAGATGGCGATAGTCACTGGAAGAGAGGGAGAGGAGCGTCATATCCTCATAGCCGGTGTTTTTTAGCGTTTCAATGCCCTGACGGATCAACGTTTCGGGCTTTTTGGCACGGATAGGCCGATAAATATAGCCGGCCTGACAGAAGCGGCAGCCGCGGACGCAGCCGCGGAACAGCTCGATATCCACCTTGTCCTGCACGACTTCGGTAGAGGGGACGATCGGATTGGTTGGGAAAGGAACGGCATCAAGATCGTTGATGATGCGCTTTCTGACTCGCTCCGGCGCACCGGAAAGAGGGGTGATGGAGCGGACGGTACCGTCTTCCCGATAGGAGACATCATACAGAGCCGGAACGTAAACCCCGCCGATTTGGGATGCCTGCACGAGAAACTGCTGTTTGCTCCACCCCTCGCGCTTGGCCTGACGCAGGAGAGCAAGGAGCTCGTTATTCATCTCCTCCCCTTCGCCGATGACGAAGAGATCCATAAAGGGCGCCATGGGCTCGGGATTGACGCCGGCCGAACCGCCCATGAAAACAAGAGGAAGAAGGTCGGACCTGTCGGCACTGCGGACGGGAATGCCGGACATTGCCAGCATATCCAGAACGGTGGTATAGGCCATCTCATAGCCGACGGAGAAGGCAACGGCATCAAAAGCATTCAGGCTATCTCCGCTTTCAAGGGCGTAGAGAGGGATTTGCTGCTGCTTCATGAGATCGTACATATCACTCCAGGGGGCGAAGACACGCTCACACCAGACATAAGGAAGGCTGTTCATGGTGTGATAAAGAATCTTCATGCCGAGGTTTGACATGCCGATTTCGTACGTATCCGGGAAGCAGAAAGCAAGGCGAAGGTCAACAGACGATTTGTCCTTCAAGATCTGATTGTATTCGCCGCCCGTGTAGCGTGCGGGCTTCTGCACTTTGGGAAGAATCCGTTCCAGCCGTTTATCCATAGACATACCAGACTCCTAATAAAATACCCCGGCTCGAGAAAGCCGGGGCGTGGAAAAAACAAATCAGTAGTAACGCTTATTCTTATTCTTGCGTGCTGCTTCCGATTTTTTGCGGCGCTTGACGCTGGGGCTCTGATAATACTCTTTTTTACGGAGATCAGCCAGAACACCGGATTTTGCGCAGCTGCGTTTGAAACGCTTCAGAGCGCTATCCAAGGATTCATTTTCCTTAACGTAAATCTCAGACATCTATATCCCTCCCTCCAAATCACCATACGTGGTTCAAGGGCCAATGTATTGGTTTAGTAACAGGCATATTATAGCGGCAAGAAATGCTCTTGTCAAGAATCACTTTTGCGGTTTGAGAATTAAATTTACAAGACGGCCTTTGACAACGATGGTTTTGACGATTTCCATGCCTTCGAGATAGCGTTTGATCTTCTCGTCGGCGCAGGCGGCAGCCTTCATCGCCTCGTCATCGGCATCAGCGCTGACAACGACAGAGGAACGGAGCTTGCCGTTGACCTGAACGGCGATTTCACGGACGGCGTCAACCGTCTTTGATTCGTCATAAGCGGGCCAGGGCATCTGCATGGCCATCTTGCCGTATTTCGCAGCGAAGCCCTGGAGCTCCCACATCTCTTCGGCAATATGCGGAGCAAAGGGACTGAGAAGCTTGAGGAGAACTTCGAAATCGCCTTTGGTGAGGCCCTTGTCGTAGAACTCGTTCACCATGGTCATGAGAGCGGCAATGGCGGTGTTCATCTTCAGATTGTCGATATCGGAACCGACTTTCTTAATTGTCTTGTTGACAATGACTTCATTTTTGGAAGAGACGGCATCGTCGGCCTCGACGCGATCCATGAGGTTCCAGACACGATCGAGGAAGCGCTTGGAGCCTTTGACGGCATCGTCAGACCAGGTGGCGGTCTTTTCAAAGTCACCGATGAACATGATGTAGACACGCATGGTGTCGGCCCCGTAGGCTTTGATGACATCGTCGGGATTGACGACATTGCCGAGGGACTTGGACATCTTGACGGAAGCGTGCTGGGCGAGGCTGCCATGCTTGGCAATCATCTCCTGCTTTTCCTCTTCCGTGGTGCAGTTGCCCACATAATAGGGGTTCTGGCCGAGAATCATGCCGTGGGAGGTACGTTTGGCATAAGGCTCTTTGGTGTGGACCACACCGATGTCATAGAGGAACTTGTGCCAGAAGCGGGAGTAGAGCAGGTGCAGAGTGGTATGCTCCATACCACCGTTG
>JAFUGY010000073.1 GCA_017469115.1 Oscillospiraceae bacterium | reverse complement strand
TTAAAAACAATGTTCAAAGCAATTCTTACTTATTTCGCAGCCAGAAAAATCGTCAGCTTCATCGTATGCGCCGCCATGATGGTCGGCCTCCTCACCGTTTGCCTCGTCGCAGCAGCGTTCGCCCCGCAGGCTTCCGCCGAAGAGATGAATCCGAATCCGTATGTTGACACGTTCTATGCGTTAGATAACGATCTGGATGGTAACACACTTCGTGTGTGTGTAGATGGAAGAGTCATGTTCAGATATGCTGATAATCTCAGAGTCGGCTATTACTACAGCAGCTTCGTCAACGATAATGGAGAACTGGTAGTTTTTGACGAAAACAGCACTACCATTTTCAAAGGAGTCATAGACGACGACGGCTTTCTTACCGATGACAATGGCAATTTGTGGTACCCGCAGTACTGAGTAAAATAAATATTACGGAATCCGGTTAAATGCTCCGGCTTCTATCCTGACTTACAGGCAGTGATGAAACGACGATCACCGACTTGTAAGTCTTTTTGGTTTTTATGCCCCGGCTCCCTCTCCGAGGGAGCTGTCAGCGCAAGCTGACTGAGGGAGTGCTATCCGCGACGTTCAGAGAAAATCCCATCAAACTTTATGGGAATCAAGAATATATCACAACAGGTACATTGTCGGATAAAAAAGACAGAAAAAGGAAGTATTCAAAAGAACAGCGTGAAACTGCTGTGAAGTATCGAAGGCCTACTGGCAGGATCCGGATTTCCGTGAGAGCGCTCTACAGGATTCAGCGGAATCCATAAAGTTTGTGCCGGCAGGAATTATACGGCAGGCGGATATCATTGGAAGTATGCAGAAGAAGCGCGGAAACTGTAATCCAATCTGTTGAAAGTTCTTTCCGAAAAGAAAACCCCACCGGATTTCCCGGTGGGGTGACAGGGTTAACAAGATTCACGCGGCAGATTTTGCCCGTTTTGCCATCAGGTACTGGGCAGCAACGACAACAGCCATTACCACAAAGCCGATGACATCGGTCACGGTGGTAGGATCCATCATCAAAAGCCCGGCAGCGGCAAGGGCGATGCGAAACAGGGGGTTGATCCGCTGGAAAAGATACCCGTTGAGGCCAGCCGCTACGCCGAAAATGCCGATAATGGAAGTGGCAACCACCAGAATCACCTGAATGGTTGTGGTGTCAATCAGCAGCATGGCGGGGTTCATGGCAAAAATATAGGGTACAATGAACGCTGCAATAGCGAGCTTGGAGGCATTGAAAGCGGTTTTCATGGGGGGCGCTTTTGCAATGGCGGAACCCGCATAAGCGGCCAGCGCGACCGGCGGCGTGATATCCGCGACGATGCCAAAATAAAACACAAAGAAGTGGGCCGCAACCTGCGGAACGCCGATGGTGATCAGAATCGGAGCGCAGGTGGAAGCCATAATGCAGTAGTTCGCCGTGGTCGGAACCCCCATGCCGAGAACGATGCAGCACAGCATCGTCAGCACAAGGGCGATCATAATGCGCCCGCCGGAAATGGTAACGACTGCCGTGATCAGCTTGGAGGCAAGACCTGTGGAGGTGACACAGCCGGCGACCAATCCTGCCATCGCACAGGCAACTGAGACCGTGATGGTGCTCTTTGCCCCGGCTTCCAGCGCATCAATGAAACGGGCTAAGGTCAGGTTGTCGCTCCGGTCTCCGCTTTTGGCAACGGCAGAGATCACATTGTTGGCGAGCCCGACCAGAATGGTGATGCCGATGGCCACCGCAGCCGAGAACTGCATGGTGCGCTTGTTGGTTGCCACCAGATAGACCAGAACAACCAGCGGCAGAAGCAGATAGACCTTGGGGAGCAGGCTGCGGAATTTCGGGAGTTCTTCTCTGGGAATTCCCTTCAAGCCGAGCTTTTTCGCTTCCAGATGGACGGCGATATAGATTCCGGCAAAGTAGAGCACTGCCGGGAGAATTGCCTTCAGCGCGACCTGCCCGTAAGGAATGCCCATATATTCCGCCATCAGAAAGGCTGCGGCACCCATGATCGGCGGCATGATCTGCCCGCCGGTGGAAGCGGCCGCTTCCACTGCACCGGCAAATTCGCCTTTGTAACCGGTTTTCTTCATCATCGGGATGGTAACGGAACCGGTTGTAACCGTGTTGCCGACGGAAGACCCCGAAA
Source organism: Oscillospiraceae bacterium (assembly GCA_017469115.1). Lineage (GTDB taxonomy): Bacteria > Bacillota > Clostridia > Oscillospirales > Oscillospiraceae > Limivicinus. Next base: position 19,484 of record JAFUGY010000073.1, on the reverse strand, counting down.
CCATGCCGCAGAGGGCGGAGGAGATAACGGCAACCTTGGCAGGCCCGCCCGAAGATGCACCGGCAATGGAATTTGCCAGATTGATGAAGAAGGCGGAGATCCCGGTTCGTTCCAGAAAGGCACCGAAGATAATGAAGACCACGATGTATTTGGCGCATACATTGATCGGTGTGCTCATCATGCCGGTGGTGGTGTAGAACAGATCGTAGATCACCTTGCCGAAGCGGACGTTGGTGAATGCATACGCCAAAAGCGCACCGACAACACAGAGAATCGGGATGCCGACGCATCTTCTGCACAGTTCCACATAAGAGAGCATCGCCACAACCGCCATGACGACCATCTTCGGGTCACGGGTGACACGGGCAGCGAGCTTGATGATGGAGTGGGCATTGATTGCACAGTAGAAAAACGGAATCGCGCCGATGATCAGCAATACAATGTCGTACCACGGAATATAATTCGGGCGGACATGCTTTTTGCTGATCGGATAATTGAGATAGCCGAGAATCAGGATCAGACCGAGAAAGAGGTTGAGCTTTTCTTCCGGCATCATGGTGCTGAACAGCGTGACCCAGATACAGTAGACCGAGAAAGCAGCGCAGAGATACCGGTTGATTTTTGCCGGTATCCCTTCCCAGATGCGAACGTTGGATTCGCGGTCGTATTTTTTCATCAACTCTTCCGCACTTACGGATTCCGGGACGGAGTTTTTCTTGTTTTGTGCCACGATGAAGGGCTCCTTTTTGCAGAATTTTAACAGGGCAGAAAATCATGCTGCCCGCATCCGGACAGGGATGCGGGCTTTTGCATGAAACGAAAGCGATAAGAGGATTACTTGCCTTCTACCGTAATGCCTTTATCGGCAAAGTACTGCACAGCACCGCTGTGATAAGGCACACCGCTGAAGGAGGAGGCGAACTCCAGGCTCAGCTCGTTGGCCTTGTCGTGAACCTGTGCAAGGGCATCGAGATTCTCAAACACACCGCAGAGGAAGTTGTAGACATCAACGTCCGCAACATCGTCTCCTGCAATAACAACAGCGCTGACAGCCACTGTGGTGGCGTCTTCCGGCAGGTTGTAGGTTGCAGCGGGGATCACAGCCTTTGCATAGAAGGGGGATTCTGCAATCAGAGCATCGATGTGCTCATCGTCCAGGCTGACGAGATAAACATTCTTTGTTGTGGCGAGAGAAGTGACGGCAGTCGTCGGAGCACCGGCTACGATGAAGGCTGCATCAATCTGGCCGTCCTGCAGGGCTTCGGCGCTGTCACCGAAGGACTGGTAGGTTGCCTTAATGTCATTCTCTGTCAGGCCGTAAGCACCGAGAACGTCAATTGCGTTGAAGTAAACGCCGGAACCTGCAGCGCCGATGGAGACAGATTTGCCGGCCAGATCAGCAACGGTTTTGATGTCAGGGTTCATGGTAACGATCTGAACCTGCTCCATGTACAGGGGGGCAACAATGGAGAAGTTGGTGATGGCACCGAGATCTTCAAAGGAGCGAACGCCTGCATAAGCATAGGAGAGAACGTCAGACTGGGAGAAACCGAGCTGCGCATCGCCCATATCGATAGCGTCGATGTTTGCTGCCGAACCGCCGGATGTAATTGCGGTAACGCCGGTGCTGGTCACTTCGCTGACTTTCTGGGCCAGAACACCGCCGAAGCCGAAGTAGGTGCCTGCTTCGCCGCCGGTGGTGAAGGTGAGCTTGGATCCGCCGTCTTTCGGTGCAGCATCTGCAAATGCGCAGGCTGCCACTGCCATGACTAGGCAAAGAGCAAGAAGTACGGAAAGAAATCTTTTCATAAAACATACCTCACTATTCAATGTATTTTGGGATACATGGACTATACTCCAGAAGAAAGCAAATGTAAAATACGGAAAAACCATTAAATTATCAAAAAAATTGATATTTTGATGGTTTTTCGGCAATAAAACAAAAATTAAGAAAGACAAAGAGGAGACTTTTGTGAAATTTTAACATATCGGTTGCAATCGAAGGCTTTTTGGAGGATAATACCGGAAAGAAAGGAGCAAAGAAAATGAGCAAGAAAGAGAAAAGAGAGATCCGCCTGATCGCCTTTGATCTGGACGGAACGTTTCTGGACGCCAAAAAGAAAATACCGGAAGAGAACTTCCGTGCAATTGAAGCGGCCGCCGCGAAAGGGATTGCCATTGTGCCGGCTACGGGGAGGCTTTATAACGGCCTGCCGGAAGAATTGAGGGAGCTGCCTTTTGCCCGTTATTTTATCCTGATCAACGGGGCAAAAGTATATGATGCGAAGGAAGACCGGGTGTTGTATGCAGCGGATCTTTCCAATGAAAGGGCTCTTTCTCTCTTTGCCCATGCCCGGGAAGTCGGCTGCTATTATGACTGCTATCTTCGTGACAAGGGCCTGATGGACAAAGAGGGCTACGATAAAATCGATACATTTGTCAGCGACAGAGTTTATGCCGACTATATGCGGAGCATCCGTGCACCCATAGAAGATTTGATCGGGTTTATCCGGAGAGACGGCGGAGCGGTGCAGAAAGTGCAGTACTTCTTTACAGATCTGGAAGAGCGCGCCGGGCAGCTTGCGCTGCTGCCGAAGCTTTATCCCGACGTGAAGGCAACAACCTCGATGCCGATGAATATCGAGATCAACGCATCCAGTGCCGGCAAAGGGCCGGCACTCGAAGGGCTTTGCAGGCATCTCGGCTTTACGGCAGAGAATGCCCTGGCTTTCGGAGACAGCACAAACGATCTTGACATGCTGCAGACGGCCGGAATCGGTGTTGCCATGTGTAACAGCCATCCGGATCTTCTCGCCGTAGCGGACAGAATAACCGCCTGCGACAATAACGACGCAGGCGTTGGAAAAACCATTATGGAATTGATCGGGTAAGCATCCCGGAGAAAAGAGAGGCGGCCTCCGTCTGCATGGCAAGGCCTTCATGGCGAAGGAGGTAGATTTTTCGTTTTTCCGGGGGATCGGAGAGGGTATAGATTTTTATGCCGTACAGCTCTGCCATCCGCTCGCCGGACACCGTCGAGAGCAGTGCCCAGGAGCCCTCTTCTTTCAGCAGGTTTGCCATCATGTGCGGGGAGTTGATTTCAATCCTGCAGCTGCTTCTGCCGGAAAACCATTTTTCCCGCCAGAGAGCCAGGCTGGAAAAATTCCCGCCGGAGAGCTGCACTTCTTTGCCGGGATCGAGAATCAGGGGAGAGATGATACCGCCGTCACCGGCGAAATCGGTATAGCTGGCAATGCAGAAAGCCTGATCGTAAATGTGGCGATGGATGATATTCGGACGCGAGGATTCATAGGAAGCAAAGCCGAAATCAATGAGGTTGTTTTCCATCATGTCGTAGATTCCGGAAGAGTCATTGATCTGGAGAGAGAGCTTCAGTTCCGGGACCTGCTGCATCATGGTGACGATGATGGGTTCGAGAAAATCGTAGTAAACGCTCTCCGGAGCGGCAAGCCGAAGGAGATACTGGGAACGCTCCCGGAGAAGATCCGCTTCTTCAAACAGATTCTTCCAGCGCACCGCGATGCTGACAAATTCCCTGCCCTGCCGGGTCAGTTCCATTTCGCGGACGCCTTTGGAACGGGTAAAAAGTTCATAGCCGAGCTCTTCTTCCAGCTTTTTCAGCCTTGTGCTGATGACAGACTGGGAGAGGAACAAATGCTCTGCCGCCTTTGTAATATTCCTCGATTGAACGATTTCGAGGAATATTTCTATATCCTTGTTCTGCATAACACCGGATCAGGAATGAAAGAGTTTTTCGGTCTGGTAGTGGGGTTCAAAGGTGATGTTGACGCCGAGGCGTTTGAAGAGGTCCTGATCCTGATGGGAGAGAATCACCGAGGAGTGCGCTTCGCAGCCGCGCAGCTCGTTTAAAGCATCGATAGCTTCCCCGACAAGGGGATTGGTTACCGCACAGACGGAGAGGGCGATCAGCAGCTCGTCGGTGTGCAGAAGAGGATTGCGGTTTCCGAGGTGCTCCACCTTCAGATGCTGGATCGGCTCGATGATATTTTTGGGGATGAGTTTGGTCTTCTTCCGGATTCCGGAAATGGCTTTCATGGAGTTGATCAGGCAGGCTGAGGCGGCACCGAGAAGATCGGTGGTTTTGCCGGTGATGACTCTGCCGTCGCCAAGCTCGATTGCGACAGCCGGCCCGCCGGTTTCTTCCGCTCGGGTGAGCGCTGCATCCACAACTTTGCGCTCGGAAACAGAGATGCCTGCGGAATTCATGATCAGATCGATCTTTCTCAACTCCGCCGGGTCGGACAGCCCCTGCAGCACACTGCAGGCAGAGGCATAGTAACGGCGGATGATCTCCTGGCGGGAGGCCTGGGAGCAGATTTCTTCATCCAGAATACAGAAGCCGATCTGGTTGACCCCCATGTCCGTGGGGCTTTTGTAAGGGCTCTCTCCGTAGATTTCCCGGAACATGGCCTCCAGAACCGGAAAAATCTCAACATCGCGGTTGTAGTTGACGGTTGTCTTCCCGTAAGCCTCCAGGTGGAAGGGGTCAATCATGTTGACGTCATTGAGATCGGCTGTTGCCGCTTCATAGGCGAGGTTGACGGGATGCTTGAGCGGGAGATTCCATACGGGGAAGGTTTCAAATTTGGCATACCCTGCGTTGATGCCGCGCTTATGTTCGTGATAAAGCTGGGAAAGGCAGGTCGCCATTTTTCCGCTGCCCGGCCCCGGTGCCGTTACGACGACCAGCGGCCGCGTGGTTTCAATATAATCATTCCGGCCAAAGCCTTCTTCCGAGATAATCAGAGGGACGTTGGAGGGATACTCCGGGATGATATAGTGCTTATAAGCCTTGATGCCCAGCGCATTCAGGCGGGAGAGAAACTTATCTGCAGCCTTCTGCCCGCGGTAGTGTGTGATGACTACGCTGCCCACATAAAGCCCGATTCCGCGGAAGGAATCGATCAGGCGGAGTGTGTCCTCATCATAAGTGATGCCGAGATCACCGCGGCGCTTGGAACGCTCAATATCATCTGCAGAGATGGCAAGAACGATTTCCAGATCATCCTTCATCTCCAGAAGCATTTTCACTTTGCTGTCCGGCTGAAAGCCGGGAAAAACACGGGAGGCGTGATAATCGTCGAAGAGCTTTCCGCCAAATTCCAGATACAGTTTTCCGCCGAAGCGGGAAATCCTGTCTTTGATGCTCTGCGACTGCAGCGCAGTATATTTTTCACTGTCAAAACCGAGTTTTTGCATAACAGAATCCCTCCATGCCGAAAGTACAAACTACCCTTAAGTTTATCATAGGAAACGGGAAAGCTCAAGGGTGGAATTATTCATAAAGTTTACAAAGTGGACGTTTTCTTGTTTTGACGATTGTGCTATAATATAAAATTGAAACTTTATCTCTGCAAAAAAGGAAGAAAAACAATGGGACTTTTGGATAAAATTTTTGGAAGCTACACAGATCGCGAACTCAAAAAGATTGTTCCGATTGCCAAATCCGTCATGGCGCTGGAAGAGGAGTACGCTGCGTTAACGGATGAACAACTCCGGGGGAAAACAGCAGAGTTCAAAACAAGGCTGTCGGACGGGGAGACGCTGGATGCCCTTCTCCCGGAAGCCTTTGCCACAGCCCGGGAAGCGGCCTGGCGTGTTCTTGGCATGAAGCCGTTCTATGTACAGGTGATCGGCGGCATCGTTCTCCACCAGGGGCGCATTGCCGAAATGAAAACAGGAGAAGGAAAAACGCTCGTTGCCGTGCTGCCCGCCTATCTCAATGCGCTTGCCAGAGAAGGAGTGCACATTGTCACGGTGAATGATTACCTGGCCAGACGTGACAGCGAATGGATGGGAAAGGTTCACCGCTTCCTCGGCCTCTCCGTCGGCCTGATTGTGCATGATCTCGATTCGGAACAGCGCAAAGAAGCCTATCAGTGTGATATCACCTACGGCACGAACAATGAGATGGGCTTTGATTATCTGCGTGACAACATGGCCCTCTAAAAGGAGAACATGGTGCAGCGCGGGCATAGCTTTGCCATCGTCGACGAGGTTGACTCGATTTTGATCGATGAAGCCCGTACGCCGCTGATTATCTCCGGGCAGGGGGATGAAAGCACCGATCTTTACCGGCAGGCAGATGTGTTTGTAAACGGGCTCAAGAAGGTTGTTTATGCGTCGGTAGACGAAAAGGAAGAAGAGCAGGAAGATCTGGATGCCGACTATGTGGTGGATGAAAAAGCAAAAACCGCAACGCTGACGGCACGCGGCATTGCCAAGGCAGAAAAAGCATTTGCCCTTGAAAACCTTGCCGACATTGAAAACGCCACCCTCAGCCATCATATCAATCAGGCGCTGAAAGCACACGGCATCATGAAGCGCGATACTGATTATATTGTAAAAGACGGCGAGATCATCATTGTGGATGAGTTTACCGGGCGTTTGATGCTGGGCCGCCGCTATTCCGAAGGCCTCCATCAGGCGATTGAGGCCAAAGAGCATGTCGATGTGCAGAAAGAGAACAAGACTCTCGCTACCATCACCTTCCAGAATTACTTCCGCCTTTACAACAAGCTCTCCGGTATGACGGGTACGGCTGCTACCGAAGCCGAAGAGTTCCAGGCAATTTACGGGCTGGATATCATTGAAATTCCCACCAACAAGCCCGTTATCCGAAAAGACAACCCCGATGTCGTCTATAAAAACGACATCGGAAAGAACCATGCGATTATCGAGCAGATTGTTGCCTGCCATGAAAAGGGGCAGCCGGTGCTCGTCGGCACGGTTTCCATCGAAAAGAGTGAATATATTTCCTCGCTGCTGAAAAAGCGCGGAGTAGCGCATACGGTGCTCAACGCAAAATATCATGAGAAAGAAGCAGAAATCGTGGCGCAGGCCGGGCGGCTCGGTGCAGTAACCATTGCAACCAATATGGCCGGGCGCGGAACCGATATCGTTCTCGGCGGAAACCCGGAATTCATGGCCAAAACGGATCTGCGCAAAGCAGGATTTGCCGATGAGGTCATCGCGGAAGCCACCGGCTTTGCCGAGACGGATAACGAAGATATTCTCAACGCGAGAAAGATGTTTGCCGAGCGGATGAGCGTTCACAAAAAGGAGACGGACGAAGAGGCGGAAAAGGTCCGTCAGGCGGGAGGCCTCTTTATCCTGGGTACGGAGCGGCATGAATCCAGGCGAATTGACAATCAGCTCCGCGGCCGTTCCGGCCGTCAGGGAGATCCGGGAGAGAGCCGTTTCTATCTTGCCATGACGGATGACATTATGCGCCTGTTCGGCTCAGAGCGGATTATGGGCATGATGGAAGCCCTGAAGGTGGATGACGATACACCGCTGGATCATAAAATGCTCTCCAATGCAATTGAACAGGCACAGAAGACGGTGGAGTCCCGTAACTTCCAAACCAGAAAGACGGTTCTGGAATACGATGACGTGATGAACAAGCAGCGCGGCATCATTTACGGAGAACGCCGCAAAGTGCTGGACGGAGAGGATCTGCAGCAGCAGATTCTGGGTATGATCCGCGAATTTGTCTCCTCCACAGTGAGAGACGGTCTGGGAGGGGAACCGGCAGAGACCCAGCAGAAGCTGGATGAGGCGCTGGCACCCTTCACCAAGCTCTTCCTTCCTGCCGGAGCGCTGAAGATTTCCGCTTTTAACGGATCGGCGGATACAGAGCATTTGACGGATGCCATGCAGCAGATTGCAGAAAAAGCGTACCAGGCAAGAGAAGCCGCCTTCGGCGTCCGCCCGGACGGCACACCGCTGATGCGGGAATTGGAACGGGTGATCATGCTGCGTGTCGTTGATGAATACTGGATGGACCATATCGATGCCATGGACGATCTCCGGCGCGGGATCGGCCTGCGGGGATACGGTTCTGTCAAACCGATTGATGCCTACAAACAGGAAGGGTTCGACATGTTTGAGGCGATGGTTGCCGGCATCCGGGAAGAGACGGTTCGCCGTCTGTACACCGTGAGGATCCGCGGAGAGCAGACGGTACAGCGCAAAGCGGTTGCCAAAAATGTTGCGACGAATGCCGGGGGAGAACCGGAAAAGAAGAAGCCGGTCAAGAAAGTGCCGAAACCCGGCAGAAATGACCCCTGCCCCTGCGGAAAAATGAAAGCAGACGGCAGCAGACGGCTGAAATACAAAGAATGCTGCGGCAGAAATGAATAAATTCCCGGGCAAAGAGTCCGGAAAGGAGCGTTTGGAATGTTCCTGACGAAAAAAAGGGAAGATGGGCTGGTGTATGAGATATCCTCCCTGCTCCCGGCAGAGCATGCCTTTTCCACAAGGCTGGGCGGTGTCAGCACCGGCGCGTTTGAGAGCTTTAATGTGGGTTCCAACCGCGGAGATGACCCGAAAGCGGTACGGGAAAATTACAAAAGATGGTGTGCGCTTTTTTCTGCCGGAGAGGATGACTGCTGCGTTACAAACCAGGTGCATGGAAACGCAGTGCGCATTGTAACGCGGGAAGACAGGCATCCGTGTATGACGCCGGTTCCTTATGATGCCGACGGGCTGGTTACAGCCGAAAAAAACCTGCCGATTTTCTGCTTTACGGCCGATTGTGTGCCGGTTCTGCTCTGTGACAGAGGAGGAGCAGCTGCTGCCGCAGTTCACTGCGGATGGAGAAGCTCGGCAATGGATATCCTGGGGGAAACCCTCCGTGCAATGGAAAAGCTTGGGGCAGCGGCTGAAACGATCTGCGCAGCGATCGGGCCTTCCATCGGAAAGTGCTGTTTTGAAACCGACGGAGATGTTCCGGAGGCACTCTCCCGATATCTCGGCGGAGAGACGGAGGGACTTTGGACGAGAAGAGAAGACGGAAAGTATATGGTCGATCTTCGCGGTGCGAACGCAAGAAGGCTCATGCAGCTCGGTGTAAAAGCGGACAATATCGATTGTTCGGATGAATGCACGCTCTGCAGCCACGAAAAATTCTGGTCGGCAAGGTATACCGCCCGCTGCGGGATTCCGCGCGGCAGTATGGTTGCCGGGATTGTGTTGAGGTAATGATGCATCGATTCTTTCAAATAGCTGTTGCCGGAGTTCTTCTCCTTGCCATGCTGCTGACAGCCGGCTGCTCACTGCCCGGCACAAACCTTTCTGCCGGGGTGATTCCGGAATCGACAGAGGGGAAAGACCTCACCATGGGAGAAGCGGCAGACAGCGTTTTTTCTCTGAACATCAACAGAAGATACAGCTTCAACCCGTTGATTGCAACCAACCATTTCAATCAGCTGGTCTGTTCTCTGGTGTATGAGAATATTGTGGAAGTCGACAATGACTTCAATGTAATTCCCTGCATTGCTTCGGAATGGGAATACAATGATAATGCGACAACCTGGATTCTCACGATTGACAATACAAGAACCTTTCACGACGGTTCTCCCGTTACGGCAAGGGATGTCCGCTATTCCATTGATCGTGCTGTCAGTTCAGACCGGTTTCTCGGCAGGTTTTCCACCTACCAGGGCGCGGCGCAGGACGGAGATGACAAGCTCTATATCACCCTTGGGGTTGGCGATACGCAATTCATCAAGTTGCTGAATATCCCGGTGATCAAATACGGTTCCTACGACGAAAAGTTCCCGCTCGGAAGCGGGCCGTATGATTATGTGTTTGAAGAGACTCCGGAAGAATTGGATGAGGAAGGCAATGTCGTCACCGAAGCGACGCAGACGCTGATTTCTCTGGCAGCTTATGAAGGGTATCGAAGCTATAAAACCCTTCCGGTGGAAACGGTTTATCTGAAAGAATACACCCAGGCGGAAGAAGTCATCAACGCTTTTGAAGACTCCTATATCGATGTGGTCATCAATGACCCTTCCAGTTATACCAACCTGGGCTATGCCAGCACCAACGAAATTCATACCTATGCCACAACGAATATGCATTTTGTGGGGTTTAATCAGGAGACCAGAATCGGTGCGATGAGCGGTTTCCGGTTTGCAATGCAGTATGCGTTTGACAGAGCATATCTGGAAGAGCTTCTCAACGGAAATGCCGTTGCTTCTGCCATCCCGATGTATCCGACCTGTGCGGAGTTTCCGTCTGATCTGAATTCAGCCCTTGCCTATAATCTGGATCGCTGTAAAATCATTCTGGAGAACAACGGAATCCGTGACTATGATGAAGACGGCTTCATGGAAGTGATGAACGGAAATGATGAGGACCTGATTGTCAACATCATTCTCTGCAGCGACAGTTCGGCCAAGGCGGGTGTTGTCAATCGTTTTGCGGACGATATGCTGAAAATCGGTGTGAAGGTCAACGTCCAGGAACTCACCTGGAAAGATTATTACAATGCTCTTACCGATTATGAGGATCTCACCAAAGAGGAAAAGGAAGATGAAGACTTTGTGGAGACTGAGTTCGACATGTATTATGCCGAGGTGAAGCTCCGCAACAACTTTGATATTACCCAGCTCCTCCAGGAGCGTTCCGAAAGAAACAAAGGTTCCTGCATCAACTACTCCCACTCCATGGGGAACGGTTTTGAAACCTATCTTTACAATTATCTGGCATCCGGAGACTCCAGCCGGAAAAACAATTATCGCACGTTTGCGGAATATGTGCTTACCAATATAGCCCATATGGTGATTATCGGGTTTGAAAAGCAGCAGATTATTTCGCACCGCCAGGCCATTCGCGGAATGGATGCCAACATGGGAAATCCGTTATATAACTTTCCGAACTGGACCATACAATTCAAAGAGGAGGATACCAAAAAATGACCGACAGAGAACTGATGTCGTATGCGAAAGAGGCATCTCTGAATGCCTATATTCCCTATTCCCATTTCGCGGTGGGAGCTGCGCTCGAGTGTGACGACGGCACCATTTATACCGGCTGCAATGTGGAAAATGCTGCCCTCGGCAGCACCATCTGTGCCGAGCGGACGGCCTGCTGCAAAGCCGTCAGTGAAGGGCACAGAAAGTTCCGCAGAATTGCCATCTATGCCGACAGCCAGAACTGGTGCACCCCCTGCGGTGCCTGCAGGCAGTTTTTGGCGGAGTTTTCCCCGGATATGGAGGTGCTCTGCGCCAAAGCGGGCGGGAGGTATGTGAGTTATAAACTCTCCGAGCTGCTCCCCCATACATTTGATTTTTAAACGGAATTAGAAAATGCCTCCGGAACCGAACCGGAGGCATTTTTCATGGATAAATGCACTTGTTAAAACGGAAGAAGTGTTGCCGAATCAGGTATACAGGGCGACAAACTCTTCCAGACAGAGATTGTTCTCTGTCATATACTTTGCAGCTTCCACACCGACATAACGGAAGTGCCAGGATTCACCCATAACGTGAGTGATGTCTCGCTTGTCCGTCGGGAAGCGGAGAATAAACCCGTAATCGGCGCAATGCTCTGCCAGCCATTGCACGGTGGGGAGCTGTGCAATCGCATCATTCTTGATCTCGTGATAATAATCTGTGATGTCGCAGCAAAGTGCTGTCTGGTGTTCGCTGCATCCCGCCGGCATGGTGATATAATGGCCTTCATTGTTCTTCCCGTCGGAAATGCCGTTGTTGGCGTTGATCCGCTGGAAGTTGGCAGCCTGCTCGGAGTAGCTTCTGTAGCCTGAAGAGAGATAAATCGGCAGCCCGGCTGCTTTACAGGCCTGTGTCATGTCAATCAGCGGCTGGGCAATCATGGCGTCGACAACCTGGCGGTTGCCGTCATAACCGGTGCGGATATCGGTGTCGTCTCCCGTCATGTTGAGATAAACCAGATTCGCAGGGGCATAATCGATCGGATCGAGAGGATGGTCCCCGTTGACGAGCACATACTGCCAGTCATTGATATCAAGATCGGGAGGAGCGGGAAGGCCGAGGGCTGCAGCATTGCGTTCTGCAAGGGTAGGCTCGGAAGTGGGAGCCGGAGTGGGATCCGGCGTCGGCACAGGCTCGGAAACCGGCACGGGCTCGGCAGAAGGAACCGCTTCGGGGACAACGGCCGCAGCTGGTGCTGCGGCCGGGATTGCAATAACCTCACCTGTTTCATCAGAGACCGTATAGTCGACTTCGAGTTCATCCTCACGGCCCTGATTCCGGAGATAGCGGTTCCGGTCATAGCCGTAAACTCTGTAGAGGTAGGTGTCCTCACAGTTTTCAAGGTCGCTGCTGTGCACGGCAACCTTGCAGCTGATGTAGGCGAAGACGATAAATACGGCAGTGAACAGAATCCCCCCGATTATTCTCGCTGCGCTATGCCTCTTCTTCATGTGTCGTTCCTCCTTCGTCTATGAATGGGATTTGCCGGTCGTATCGGGATGAGCGGACCGGTTATCTTCAATGGTGTCGATGGTGCCGAGCTCGTCCAGCGTGAGTTCAAATGCCGGGACGAACTTCTCAAGAAAGTATTTTACTTCAGGAAGCGGGCTTTCGTCCAGTATTTTTCTTGTTTGTTTTTCCGCGGAAAGGAATTCGTCGTTTCCGGCACGCCGCTCTTCAATGCATTTCAGATAGGCGCTGAGCTTGTCGGCGGCCTTTACAAGATCGTAAAGGCGTTCTTCCGCTTCGCCGCCGATGAAAGGTGCGAACGACGGGCGGACTTCTTCCGGCAGAGTATCCAAAAGGCGCTCGCAGGCGAGTTTTTCCACCTGCTTGTAGGCATTTTTGATTGCGTTGCTGTGATATTTGATCGGCGTCGGCAGATCTCCAGTAAGAATCTCAGAACAGTCATGATACAAGGCAACGGCTGCACACTCTTCCGGATTGCAGGGCTTTCCGAAAACATCCCGGCGGATAATCCCCAGAGCATGCGCAATCACGGCGACCATGTGGCTGTGCTCCTGAATATTTTCCGGCAGGGCGTTGCGCATCAGGCTCCAGCGTTCGATATAACGCATACGGGATATGTAGGCAAAAAAATTATAACTCATTTGATGCTCCTTTTTTTTCGAACATTCCTATTATAATCGTTGCGTTTTATCTCTTCAAGTGCTAAAATACGATTTCGTTGTAAATGTTGAAGAAAAGAGAGCTGATTTTATGGACAAGCTGAGAAATGTAGCAATTATTGCCCATGTCGACCATGGCAAAACAACTCTGGTAGATGAAATGCTGAAGCAATCCGGCGTTTATCGGGAAAACCAGGAAATCGTAGACCGCGTGATGGATTCCAATGACCTGGAACGTGAGCGCGGTATTACCATCATGGCCAAGAACACGGCTGTTTGGTACGGAGACACGAAGATCAATATCGTGGACACACCGGGCCATGCAGACTTCGGCGGCGAGGTGGAACGGATTCTGAAAATGGTGAACGGCGTTATCCTGCTTGTGGATGCAGCCGAAGGCCCGATGCCTCAGACGCGGTTTGTTCTCAGCCGGGCACTGGAGCTTGGGCACAGAGTGATTGTTGTTGTCAACAAGATCGACCGTCCCGACCAGAGAATTCACGAAGTAATCGATGAGATTCTGGAACTTCTGATGGATCTGAATGCAACCGATGAACAGTTGGATTCCCCGATGCTGTTTTGCTCCGGCCGTCAGGGAACGGCCAGCTATTCTCCTGATGTCGTAGGCACCGATCTGAAACCGTTGTTCGAAACGATTCTTGAATACATCCCGGCACCGGAAATGGATGAAGAAGCACCGTTCCAGATGCTCGTCAGCAGTGTAGACTATAATGAATATGTGGGCAGAATCGCCATCGGCCGCATTGAACGCGGGGTGATTCGGCAGAATCAGGAGATCGAAGTCTGCAATTATCACAACGCAGATGCTGTGCCGATGAAGGCAAAAGCGGTTTCCCTTTATCAGTTTGACGGGTTGAATCGCGTGCCGGTTACAGAAGCCGGAGCAGGCAATATTATCGCGATGTCCGGAATCGGCAATGTGACGATAGGAGATACGATCTGCGCCAGAGGCTTCGCAGAGCCGCTGCCCTTTGTGAAAATCGGGGCTCCGACCCTTGAAATGACGTTCTCCGTCAATGACAGCCCGTTTGCCGGAAAAGAGGGCAAGTTTGTCACGTCCCGTCAGATCAGTGACAGGCTCTACCGCGAGACGCTCAAGGATGTTTCCCTTCGTGTAACGGATGTGGAAGGCAGCACCGACAGCTTCAACGTAGCAGGCAGAGGAGAAATGAGCCTTTCCATCCTGATTGAGACGATGCGCCGTGAGGGATATGAATTTCAGGTCTCTCCTCCCCGTGTGCTCTATCGGGAAATAGACGGAAAACAGTGTGAGCCGATTGAACGGGTGGTTGTTGATGTGCCGCAGGATTCCATGGGATCCGTGATGGAAAAACTCGGCAGCCGCAAGGGCGAGTTCCTGGAGATGACGCCTGTCGGCAACCGCATGAAGATGGAATTCCTGGTGCCGTCCAGAGGATTGTTCGGTTACCGGAATGAATTTCTGACGGATACAAAGGGCGAAGGAATCCTTGCTTCCGTCTTTGAAGACTATCGGCCGTATAAGGGAGATCTTGTCCGCAGGCATACGGGTTCCCTCATTGCCCATGAGACAGGAGAGGCGGTTGCTTACGGAATCTGGAATGCACAGGATCGCGGCACCATGTTCATTACCCCCGGTACACAGGTTTACGGCGGTATGATTGTCGGCGAATGCCCGAAGCAGGACGATATACAGGTTAATGTCTGCCGGACAAAGCACCTCACCAACACCCGCGCATCCGGTTCTGATGAAGCGCTTCGCCTGATTCCGCCGAAGCAGCTCAGCCTGGAGCAGTGTCTGGAATTCCTGGCGGATGATGAACTTCTTGAGGTTACCCCGAAAAATCTCCGCCTCCGCAAGAGCATTCTCGACCACGGTCAGAGAATGAAAACCGTGATGAAAAACAGATAAGAGCATCCAAAACATCTGCCGCCGATATCTTTCGGCGGCTGAAATTATATAGAGATGTCGAGAATAAAGATAAAAAGGTTTTTTCTTGCAAATAAAAGAAACTTAGTCTATAATAGATGCGTTATTCATTTAATGTACTAAAGAAAATCGGAAAAATCTGATTTCTTTAGTCCAAATCTATGATTATGTTGGTGAGAAAATGATTTTGTATGTTTTAAAGAGAATAGGTGCAGCATTACTTACTCTTTTGCTGATCATGACAATTACATTCTATTTGATGAATGCAATTCCAGGGAGTCCTTTCTTAACAGAAAAATCTACTCCACAGCAAATTGAACTAGCAAATAAAAAATATGGTTTAGATAAGCCGCTGATCGTACAGCTCAAGAATTATATTTTGAATTATTTAAAAGGAGATCTTGGAGTATCTCTTAAAATGCAAGAAGGAACAGATGTGAAGAAAATTATTTTCCATCAGGGGAAATTTGAATTGTCTATTAAACTTGGGCTTTCTGCATTACTGATTGCAATTATCATAGGAATCCCATTGGGCTGTATTGCGGCATATAATAGAGGGTCGTGGCTGGATGGATTTCTGAGAGTTATGACAACATTTGGAGTTGCAGTACCAACATTTGTTCTCGCGACATTAATGCTTGTTATATTTGCAGTTAAGCTAAAATGGCTTCCAACAATTAGTGGAGGATTAACGGATTCCAAAAGCCTCATCATGCCTGTTATTAGCATGTCGTTTTATTATACCTGCTATGTTGCTAAGTTAATGCGTACAAGTATGTTGGATGCAATTAATCAAGACTATATCCGTACAGCTAGAGCTAAAGGCGTAAAGACACAAATGATAGTTTTAAAGCATGCGCTGAGGAACTCACTAATTCCTGTTATTACGTATCTTGGTCCTGTAACGGCTGGAATTATTACAGGTAGTTTTGTGGTTGAATCCACCTTCTCTATTCCTGGATTGGGAAAATACTATGTACAATGCGTGATGAGTCGAGATTATCCGGTTATAATGGCGACGACAGTAGTTCTTTCCGCGCTTGTTATTGCAATGAACCTTGTTGTCGATATTGCATATAAAATTGTAGATCCTCGTATTACATTGACTACAAAGGAGGAATGAGGAGATGAAAGAAACTTTTGCAAAAATGAGCCCGTTTCAAGTAGATCCTCAACCCATCCTTGATATGTATCAATTTGAAGACGACGATTTTAGCCCTGCCAACCAGGAAGAAAAGGCTGCAATGGTTGAAAGGCATAAAAGCATTTCTTATTGGCAGGATGCATGGCGTCGTTTTAAAGCAAATAAAGTTTCTATGGTAGCGTTGTTCGTTTTTATTCTTTGCTTGCTTTTTGCTTTTTTGGGCCCAAGAGTGATTCCATACAGTTATTCAGAACAGTATCGAAGCTCACAGAAACTTGGCCCCTTAGAATATTCTAAGGGAGAGAATACAATTAGGTCCATTCAGAACACATGTGATGGGTTTTATGCTACAGCTCTTCGCCCGGGCAGCTTAACATCGTTATCAAAAGGAGATTATTACATCAACTACAAAGGAACTGTGTATGCATTTCACTTTGACAAAAGTGTGGAGAAAAGCGTTATTATTCTAAATAAAAATAGTGCTGATCCATTAATCCTTGTAAAAGATACAGATATTATAGATGGAGAGTATACAAAGTATACTGTAATTGATTTTACTAACAGTCCAGCAGAGAATGCGAAAGAAATAAAGTTGATTACTTCTGTGTTCCCGCATGTTTTTGGGACTGATTCAAGCGGAAGAGATTTAATGGCACGCACAATGTATGGCGCTAGAGTCTCAATAATTATCGGAATTGTTGCTGCACTGATTGTACTAGTTATTGGTTCACTATACGGAGCTATATCTGGCCTCTCTGGAGGAGCAGTCGATTTTGTTATGATGAGAATTGTTGAATTGATTTATTCAATTCCAGAAGTTCTGATTGTTCTTCTGCTTCAGGTAGTTTTAAAAGATCCGCTTCAGCAATGGTTCGATGCTGGAAAAACAGCATTTGCCCGGTCTATGAGTGATTTAGGCGCAGGAATTGTTAGCATTTTTATTACTTTTGGGTTACTTTATTGGGTTACAATGGCCCGCATTGTCAGAGGCCAGGTTTTACAGTTGAAAAGCCAAGAATATGTAACTGCAGCAAAAGCATTAGGTGCTTCTACTGGGAGGACGATAAGACGTCATCTTTTACCGAACTGTGTTGGTGCATTGGTAATAACAACATGTCTTCAGATTCCATCAGCCATTTTTCTGGAGTCTTTTCTTTCTTTCCTCGGTCTTGGTGTTTCCGCACCTATGGCTAGTTTAGGCTCGTTATGTTCAGATGCACTCGAGACAATAACAATTTATCCCTATAGACTTGTTTTTCCTGCGGTTATCCTAACGATTATTGTTCTATCACTGAACCTAGTAGGGGATGGATTAAGAGATGCCCTTGATCCACGCCTAAAAAAGTAAAAAGGGAGCTTTGAGTTTATGGACGAAACAAAAAAATTAATAGAAATAAAAGATCTCAAAGTTTCATTTTTCACACCCGCAGGAGAAGTGAAAGCTGTAAATGGCATTTCATATTCCCTTGGGTACAATGAAGTAATGGGCATTGTTGGAGAATCTGGATCAGGGAAAAGCGTCGAGGCATATTCCATCATTGGGCTTTTGCAAAGTCCGGGAAAAGTAATAGGCGGATCAATTGAATTCGAAGGAGAAAATGTACTGAATTTTGATGAGGAACAAATGAGGCAATTCCGGGGTAATAAAGTCAGTATGATTTTCCAAAATCCCATGACGTGCTTAAATCCGGTCTATACAATAGGTAATCAGCTTATTGAGGCACTGACTTGCCACGATAAAAGTATTACCAAAGAAGAAGCAAAAGCAAGAGCAATAGAAATGCTGGAACTCGTTGGAATCAATAATGCGGAAAAGCGAATGACGCAATATCCACATGAGTTTTCTGGTGGTATGCGGCAACGCGCAATGATAGCTATGGCGCTTATCTGTAATCCAAAACTTTTGATTGCAGATGAACCGACGACAGCTCTTGACGTTACGATTCAGGCTCAAATTTTGGAACTGATGAAGGATCTGCAGAAAAAGGAAAATACTTCAATTATTTTTATTACTCATAATTTAGGTGTGGTTGCAGAAATATGTGACAAGGTATCTGTTATGTATGCCGGGCATATTATAGAGCAAGGAATTGTAGATGAT
The DNA here is from genome assembly GCA_017469115.1 of Oscillospiraceae bacterium. GTDB lineage: Bacteria > Bacillota > Clostridia > Oscillospirales > Oscillospiraceae > Limivicinus. The sequence continues at coordinate 1,393 of JAFUGY010000073.1, read as the reverse complement.
ATCTTCTATAATCCTATGCATCCTTATACAAAAGGACTTCTTGCTTCGACTCCCCGCATAGATGAAGATGGGAGAGAACGACTTGTTCCTATTGAAGGCACACCGATAGACTTGTTGAATCCACCACAAGGATGTAATTTCGGACCACGTTGCAAAAACTGCATGAAGATTTGTACAAAACAAAAGCCTCCCTTTGCAGATCTTGGGAATGGACATGTTTCCGCCTGCTGGCTCCATTTCATAAAAAACGAGGGAGGAAAAGCAAATGGATGAAAAAAAGTTAGTAGAAGTTGAAAATCTAAAGAAATATTTTCCTGTGAAAGGCAATCTGTTTAAAAAACAATACGTTCAGGCTGTTGAATCTGTCAGTCTTTGCATTTATAAGGGAGAAACACTTGGATTAGTCGGAGAATCAGGCTGCGGGAAAACAAGTTTGGGGAGGACTATTATTCGACTTTATGAGCCTACAAGCGGGAAAATCGTCTATGATGGAAATCCAATTTATGACAGTGAGAAGAATATATCTGTAAATATGCTTCCTTATCGGAGAAAAATGCAGATTATTTTTCAGGATCCTTCAGCATCTTTAGATCCTCGTATGACAGTAGGAGAAATAGTTGGGGAAGCGCTCGATATTCATAATTTATGTGCCAATAAAGCCGAAAGACGGGATAGAATTAATCATTTGCTTGATGAAGTTGGTTTGAACACGGAACATGCAAACCGGTTTCCACACGAGTTTTCAGGAGGTCAGCAGCAGAGGGTTGGAATTGCTCGTGCACTTGCAGTTGAGCCGGAGTTTATAGTTTGTGATGAACCAATTTCAGCGCTTGACGTTTCAATTCAATCCCAGGTGGTCAATATGCTAGAGGATCTTCAGAAAGAAATGGGGTTGACTTACCTATTTATTGCGCATGATATTAGTGTGGTCCGCCATATTTCAGATCGTATCGGTGTTATGTATCTGGGATGTCTTGTTGAACTTGCAGAGAGTTACGAGGTGTGCAGCAACCCGTTGCACCCTTACACACAAACGTTGCTTTCTGCGGTTCCCCTACCCGATCCGAGGAAAAATAAAACACGACAGAGGATTTTACTAGAAGGAGATATCCCAAGTCCAATGAATCCACCTACTGGGTGTAGATTTCATACAAGATGTCCATATGCCACAGAACAATGTGCGATAGTTGCACCAACACTGGAGGATAGAGGAAATGGACATATGGTTGCCTGCTGGAATAAATAAATTTCAGAAAATGGATATAATAGACATATAAAAGCAATAATTTACTAAAAATATTGTGAGAACTTAACAAAATTGAACTACCCTCTTGTATAATTTAACGGGCGGTGGTATATTCTCAACGTATATCTCTTTAGTTCATTAAATGAT
>JAFUGY010000072.1 GCA_017469115.1 Oscillospiraceae bacterium | reverse complement strand
GGAATTGTAAGAAAATATATCTGACACAGAGAACCGTCCCCTGTGTTACATATTGTAGATTTATGAAATGCGCTGCGGCGGGAGAGCGAAGCGAAGCTTCGCAGGATACAGGATTCAGGGGTCAGGATACAGAGTGAAGCGAAGCTTCGCAGGGAGTTTTTAGGGGGTAGGATGTAGGGGGTAGAAACCTCATCCACCGTCGCATAGCGACGGTCCCCCTTCCCCATGAGGGGAAGGTCTCATATTGTAGATTTATGAAATGCGCTGCGGCGGGAGAGCGAAGCGAAGCTTCGCAGAATACAGGATTCAGGGGACAGGATACAGGGCATTTAGCGGCGTGAAGGCAGGATACATGGCGAAACGAAATTTCTGGCAGAGAACCCTTGTCTCATATCTAAGAAACAAATTTTTAAAAAACCAAGGTAGACAACTGAACGAAGCTATGATAAAATATACCATCTTTTTTAAAGGAGGAAACTCAAGTGAAGAAACTCTTAGTTGTTTTTGTTCTGGTTCTTGCCATGATTATGGCTGTGAACGCGGTGGCTGAGGAGACAGAGATCACCTATGAAAGCCGCGGCGTTCAGGTGCCTGCAACATTGACGGTTCCAGACGGCGTTGAATCCTACCCCATCGTCATTATGGCTCATGGTCACGGTGGTAACCGGAATGAGGGCAGTGGTTACATCGATACTGCCAAAGCTCTGGCTATGCAGGGTATTGCCTCCATCCGTATGGATTTCCCCGGCTGTGGTGAAAGCACTGAGCCTTTTACCATGAACACACTGAGCAACATGAAAGCTGATGTTTTGGCTGCTGTTGATTATGCGAAGGCAAATCTTCCTGTAACCACGGTAGGTCTTTTCGGCTATTCTATGGGTGGCCGCATTATCATTGAGCTGATTGATGAAGGATTCCTCCCTGATGCAGCTGTTCTGCTGGCTCCTGCCGTGAATTACGATATTTATCACTCTCTGGGTGAAGAATTAGCAGAGCAAGCTATTGCCGGAATTGAGGCAGAAGGGCACTATGCATATACCACTCGCTATGGTCAGAATCTGGATCTGAGCAAAGAGTGGCTTGATGACATGAACAAGTATTCTTATCCCGCCAACGTGGATGCCGCTGCTGAGGCCTATGATGGTCCGATGCTGGTAATCTATGCCGCTGATGACGCTGTGGTTGATCCGGCCGCTTCCCAGTATGTAGCTGACGCCTTTGGGTGTGATGTTGTAATGGGTACCGGGAATTCTCACTCCTATGGATTCTACTCTGACGCTATGGATATCCGCAATGAAGTGGTCTACGGCGCTGCTATCTTCTTCACGCTCAACCTGAAGTAAAAAAGTAAAATAACATCAAGTAGATCCGTCTGTTTCAAGCAGGCGGATCTTTTTGAAACCCCCGTGACCGTTTTGATGGTCACGGGGGTTTGTCAGTTTTCCCTTTCCATATTTGATGCAAAATAAAATCAATGCTGTTTGCGCTGAAGGATATAGTCGAACCAGGCGAGGTACTCTGCCCCGAGGCGCTTCACCAGCGCACGGGCTTCCTCCGGCTGGGCGGAGGAAACATAGAGGCACTGCTGGGCCAGCTGATACTTGCGGGCTACACTGAGGCGGAGGAGCTCTTCATCGGTATAGGTGCCGAGGGCGGCAATCTGCTGCTGGGCGCGGAAGAAGCGGATAAAGGCATCCGCCGTATCCCGCCCGACGATGGGGGCAAGGAGAGAAAAATCATTCCCTGAGGCATCCAGCACTTTGGAGACCATCTCCCAGCGGCGCGGATCGGCATTGCCCTCGGTACCGGTATAAGGCGTGCGGAGATACAGGTCGTTATTGGCGAGAAACTCCAGCACGAAGGGGTTGATGTTGTGGGCAATTGCCCAAGGCATCCAGTTTTCCACGGTAGTGCGGATGTAGAGATGGGCAAAACGGCCGAAGAAGGGCTCTGCCAGATCGTGGGCGGCGGTGGATTCGCTGCGGTCATTCCCGGCGGCGATGATGCGGGCATTTTTCGGAAGCGGCCAGCGGTTGTTAACAAAGCGCTCCAGCACAATTTTGAAGATGACCGACTGGGTTTGCTTGGTGGCATTGGTGAGCTCATCGAAGAAGAGGATGTGGAGCTGCCCGTCTTCACACAGGCGCTCGAGCTTGACGAGCCAAACGGGCTTGATATCCACAATTTCATCCTTTGCCTCGTTGTAGACGGCGCGGCCGTTGATGGTCTCGGGGTTTTCGTTGACAAGCTCGATATCCAGCGCTTCAGGATCCACCTGACGGACGCGGTCGCTCTTTCCATCCCCTGCCAAACCATGGAGGAAGAGAGGAATATCCGCCTGCACGTAGGCGCGGATCATGCTCAGTTCATCATGCTGCAGGATGCGGAAGGGGGCATTTTCCGGCAGCTCGGAGGATTCCTGCCAGGAGAGCTCCTTGAGAAAATCGGAATTGAGATAGGCAGCAGCCTCTTCCCTTCCGAGGCCTGCAAACAGGGCCAACCCCGAAACCAGCAGGCGGCGGGAGGCGTCATACAGCCAGCGGACGGGGCGCAGCTCCAGAAAAACGGACTCGCCTTCGGTGACGGCCGTCTGGTCACTGAGCTGCACGAAACCGTTGATGCCGCTCTCCCGGGCTTCCACCCGGATCATTCGTTTGGCGCCGAACTGCCAGACCGGCAGCTCCTCACCGCAGACGTGAATGATCTGCCCCGTGGGTCTGAGAGAACCACGCAGGAACTCCCGCTCGGCCATCTCCCGCAGAGAGGCATCGAGAATCACCGTCGGCCAGAAGCCGAACTCCACCGTGACAACACTGCCCTCTTCCTTCCGGCGCTGAAGGAGCTTCTCCTCTCCCTCGTCCAGCAGGAGCACCGGACGCACGGCGCAGACTTTGCAGGGAGAAAGGCGACCGAAGCGGTCAACCGCGGCGTTATCGCCGATATAATAGTTGATGGCAGCACCTTCCAGAAGGAAGCCATCGTCCAGGGCGGTGAGGACGGCGAGGTCGGAGGCGCGGGCTGCCGTGCCTACCACGGAAAACATGGGCAGAGGTTTTTCAAACAACTGCTCAGGTGATAAGAAAATCGATTTCATGCTTTTCTTTCTCCTCTCTGGGTTTGCTGTATAAAACGCGGCCGCCGTTGGGATGGATCACCGTGCTGCCATAGACGACCCATATGGCATCGCAGCGCTGTTCCGGCATTTCGGCAAAACCGTCGGTGAAAATGATGCGGTTTTCTGCATCGCCGGTGAAAGCATTGACGGCCGCGTGAAAGTCAGTGCCGCCGGAACCGCTGAAGACAAGATTACGGATATCGTCCTCATTGGCCACGTCCTGAAAGCCGTAAAACCGGGTATCGAAACAGCCGACGCGGATCACCGCGTCCTGCCGCATCAGCCCTTTGACGCCTCGCACAAAGGCGCGCAGGAGCTCGGCATCCACGGAGGCACTGGTGTCCAGAAGAATCTCGGCATGGGCAACCGGATAAGGGCGGAATTCGTGGCTGAGAACACCGTCACGAATGGTGGTGCCGGGAAACCAGTCAAAATCCATCTGCATGCTGGGCTCCAGCATTTCGGCAAGGCCGGCCACAATGGCAGCGAGGCCGGGATCTTCAATTTCACGGGTGTGGGCTTCGCCCTCTTTGCCGGCTTTCTTGCCTTTCTCGTCAGGATCCGGCGCTTTTTCCGTCTGCTCCGTGTCGACTTCGGCCGGTTTCTCCTGCTCCCGCGCCTGCTCGTACAGGACGGTGTAAAGGTCCTCCGCGCTGTGCTCGAGGGCATCGGGAAAGCGAATTGCGTCCTCCGGGAGGACAAACCCGTCGGCATGGAGCATGGCGTTGACGACGGCATCGCTCGCCCGCTTCCAGACGAGAGGGTCCTTCCCCTCGCCGCGGGCAAAGTGGTTCAGCTGGAGATGCAGCAGCTGCTGGGCAGCATAAAAAAGCTGCGTCTCACGGGTGGTATACTGCAGGAGGCGGCTGTTATAATAAATCGTCCTGCCGTCGTTATCCACGGGGTGCACCCCCAAGGCTTCTTTCAGTGGCAGGAGATGGATGCGATCGATCCACTGGGGATAGCGCTCGGCAAGCTCGGGAAAAACGTCTTTAAAATCCATAGGCAATCCTTACAGTTATTGACGGAACGTTGTTCAATATCAAAGGAAAAACAACCGATTTCCGCTTTCGCCTCAGATCAGAATGCCGCGTTTTTTTGCGGCAAAGGTCAGCTCGTCCCTAAAATCGGGATGGGCAATGGCGATAAGCTGTCTGGCGCGGCTTTCCAGGCTCTGCCCGCGCAGATGGGCAATGCCGTATTCGGTGACGACATAGTCCACGTCATTTTTGCTGGTGGTAACGACCCCGCCTTCCGTCAGGGTGGATTTGATTTTGCTGATGGTACCACCCTTGGCCGTGGATTCAAAGGCAATGAAACTCTTACCTCCCCTGCTCTGGGTTGCACCGCGGACGTAATCCACCTGCCCGCCGGTGCCGGATAGGTGCTTCGTCCCGACAGACTCTGCACAGACCTGGCCCCAGAGATCGATTTCAACAGCGGCATTGATGGAGATCATATTGTCGTTTTTGCAGATGACGTTGGGATCGTTGACATAGTCCACCGGAAGAATCATGATGGCGGGATTATCGTCGATATAGTCATAGATGCGCTGAGAACCGAAAGCGAAGGTGGTGACGGTTTTGAAGGGGTGAATCTGCTTTTTGCTGTTGTTCACCGCACCGCACTCGATGAGCTCCACCATCGAATCGGTAAACATTTCGGTATGGATGCCGAGATCGTGCTTGGTTTTCAGTGCCATACCGGTGGCATCCGGAATGGCACCGATCCCGAGCTGAATGCAGGCTCCGTCCGGAATCTGTTCGGCAATCAGGTTGCCGATGGTGATGCTGGTCTCATCCAGCTTCACGGGAGGCAGCACGGGCAGCGGATGGGTATTCTCGACAATAGCATCCACCTGAGAGATATGGAGCTGCGTGTTGCAGAGCGCTCTCGGCTGGTAGGAATTGACCTCCACAAAGATCCGCTTTGCCTTGGAAATCATCGCCTCCGAATAGGATGAGGTGGTGGCAAGGCTGAAATAGCCGTGTTTATCCATGGGAGAAACCGCAATGCAGAATGCATCATAGTCATAATGATCACGGATGAGTTTGGGGCAATCGCGGTAATAATTGGGAATATAATCGGCAGCGCCGGCTGCAATCGCTTTTCTGGCTCCGCCGCTGGAAAACCAAGAAACGCCGTTTACGCTGCCGTTGAGCGAGCTGTCGGCATAAAAGTCAAAGGGATAGACATCCAACATGGTGTGGACTTTAATATCCGTGAGCCGGTCTTTTTTCGCTCTTTCACAGACGGCGGCCATAATCGCCTCTGTCTGGGTGGGGCCGGCATCCATGCCGAAAACCCAACCGCTTTCGACGGAAGCCGCAAGATCTGCAGCAGAAACACGCTTTGCTTCATACATTTCTTCGAAATTCATGATAACCTCCGATAGATTCTCAAAAGGAAGAATGGTTAGATGATACGTTTCTATTATAGCTCATTTACCGCAGGATACAATAACTTTTTTCATATGAATCTGATACGGAAATATCGGTTGACTTCTGTTTTGGGAAAGACTATAGTGGACACAGTATAGTGGCTTTGCTGCGATTCACAACAAAACCTCATTATCACAATTGATTAAAAAGAGGAGGATAAAAATGACAAAAAAGTCAATGGACGGCAATGAAGCCGCCGCATATGCCAGCTATGCGTTTACCGAGGTCGCAACGATTTATCCCATCACTCCTTCCAGCCCGATGGCGAATCACGTGGATGAGTGGGCGGCAAGAGGAAAGAAGAATCTTTTCGGCACATCCGTGAAGCTGATGGAGATGCAGGCAGAGTCCGGCGCCTGTGCCGCCATGCAGGGTGCACTGGAAGCCGGTGCCCTGGCGACCACCTATACCTCTGCACAGGGTTTGATGTTGATGATCCCACCGATGTACCGCATTGCCGGCCTGCTTGTTCCGGCAGTAATGCACGTAGCAGCGCGCAGTGTGGCAACGGAGAGCGTGTCAATTTTCGGTGACCATCAGGATGTGATGGCTTGCCGCCAGACCGGCTGGGCGCAGCTTGCCTCTTCCAGCGTCCAGGAATGCATGGATCTCGGTGCTGTTGCACATTTGTCCGCTATCAAAGGCCATCTGCCCGTACAGCACTTCTTTGACGGATTCCGTACTTCCCACGAAATTCAGAAAATCGACGTGCTGGATTATGCAGATCTTCAGAAAATGCTGGATTATGACGAGTTGCTCAAGTTCCGCAACCGCTCTTTAAACCCCGAACACCCGACCATCCGCAACAGCGGGGAAAATGACGATGTATTCTTCCAGCACAGAGAGGCCAGCAACCCGACTTACAATGCCTTCCCGGCTGTTGTGGAAGAGTATATGAACAAGATGTCTGCCCTTACCGGACGAGATTATAAACTCTTCAACTATTATGGGGCTCCCGATGCCGAGCGCGTTGTGATCGCGATGGGCTCTGTCTGCGAAGCTGCGCGGGAAGTGGTGGAATATCTCAATGCGCAGGGAGAAAAGGTCGGCTTTATCCAGGTTCACCTCTATCGCCCCTTCTCCATGAAGCATCTGCTTGCTGCCATCCCCGAGAGCTGCAAAATGCTCACCACCCTCGATCGCACAAAAGAACCGGGTGCCCTCGGCGAACCGCTTTATGAAGATGTAGGTTCCGCCATTCTGGAGAGCGGGCGCACCGGAATCCGCCTGTTGGGCGGACGTTACGGCCTCTCCTCCAAGGATACCACGCCGGCTCAGATCAAAGCCGTTTACGACAATATGAAAGGCGAGAAAAAGAACCATTTCACCGTCGGCATCAACGACGATGTAACACACACTTCTCTGCCTGTCGGTGAGAATATTGTAACAGCCGGTAAGAGCATCATCTCCTGCAAGTTCTGGGGTCTCGGATCAGACGGAACCGTCGGCGCCAACAAAAACTCCTGCAAGATCATCGGCGACAATACCGACCAGTATGTTCAGGCTTACTTCCAGTATGATGCGAAGAAGTCCGGCGGGCTGACCAGAAGCCATCTGCGTTTCGGCCATGAACCCATCCGCAGCAGCTATTACGTCACGATGGCTGACTTTGTCGCCTGCCACAAGCAGAGTTACATGCATACCTTTGATATCGCCAACGAAGTGAAACCGGGCGGCACCTTCCTGCTCAACACCCACTGGGAGGGACAAGAGCTGGAGGACAACCTGACCAACCGCACCAAGCGTATTCTTGCCGAGCGCAAGGCAAACTTCTATACCATCAATGCCACAGGCATTGCTGAAGAGATCGGCCTCGGCAACCGCACCAGCACCGTGCTGCAGGCAGCATTCTTCAAGCTATCGGGCGTACTGCCGATCGACAAGGCAGAGCAATACATGAAGGAAGCCGCTATCAAGACTTTCTCCCGTAAGGGCGAAAAGATCGTCAGCATGAATCTCGCTGCCATTGAGCGCGGCCTGACGGATGCTGTGAAGATTGACATTCCGGAAAGCTGGGCTCATCTGAAAGATGAAGTCAGAACCCCTGATGCAAGCCTGCCCAAGTATGTACGGGATATTCTGATCCCGATGGACCGTGCAGAAGGCGATCTGCTGCCCGTCAGCACCTTTAAAGATTATGCCGACGGCGTGATGCCGATTGCAGTTGCCAAGTATGAAAAGCGCGGCGTGGCTGACAACGTTCCGGTATGGGATGCAAGCAAGTGCATCGGCTGCAACAGATGCTCTCTCGTCTGCCCGCATGCTGCCATCCGCCCCTTCCTTTTCACAGAAAAAGAAGCTGCTGATGCTCCCGAAACCTGCATCACCAAAAAAGCAGTCGGCAAAGGGTTTGAAGGCTTGAAATATCGCATCCAGGTGGACGTGCTTGACTGCCAGGGCTGCGGAAGCTGCATGAACGTCTGCCCTGCAAAGGAAAAGGCGCTGACCATGGCTCCGCTGGACACCCAGCTGGAAGAGCAGAAGAACTGGGATCACTGCCTGACACTCTCGGAAAAGGTGAACCCGATGAACCGCTTCTCTGCAAAGGGCAGCCAATACGAGCAGCCGCTTTATGAATTCTCCGGCGCCTGCCCGGGATGCGGCGAGACCCCGTATATCAAGCTCCTCACTCAGCTGTTCGGTGACCGGATGTATGCTGCCAACGCGACCGGGTGTTCCCAGGCGTACGGGTTCTTTGCCCCCACCTTCCCGCAGACCGTTACAAAACGCGGATTTGGCCCTGCCTTCTCCAACTCGCTGTTTGAAAACAATGCGGAGTTTGCCCTGGGCATCAGCCTCTCCGTCGATCAGTTGCGGGAAAAGACGAAAATGCATGCCCGTGCAGCAGTAGAGGAGACGTCGGACGGCGTACTGAAAGCCGCCCTGCAGGCATGGCTTGATCACGGCGATGACAATGAAAAAACCGTTCTCCTTTCTGACGCTGTTCGCGTTGCACTGGAACACACGACGGATACAAGCGATCATGTTGCTTACGTAAAGCGCCGTCAGGATACGCTGACCAAGAAAGCTGTCTGGATGGTCGGCGGAGACGGCTGGGCTTATGATATCGGCTACGGCGGGTTGGATCACGTGATGGCTTCCGGCCTTGACCTCAACGTTCTGGTGCTGGACAATGAGCTTTATGCCAACACCGGTGGGCAGGCTTCCAAGGCAACGCCGACGGGTGCATCCGTCCAGTTTGCTGCAGCCGGCAAGGGAACGCCGAAAAAAGATCTGGGGCTGATTCTTTCCAACTACGGTTATGTGTATGTAGCACAGGTCAACCTGGGTGCCAACCCGGAGCACACCATCAAGTGCCTGAAAGAAGCCGCCGCTTACAAAGGCCCCTCCATCGTTATTGCATACGCCCCTTGCATCAACCACGGCGTCACCAAGGGAATGGGCAAAGCCATGGAAGAAGGCAAAGCCGCCACTGAGTGCGGGTTCTGGCCCCTCTTCCACTACAACCCGAATCACGAGCAGGCCGGAAAGAATCCGTTTGTTCTTGATTCCGGCGAGCCGAACGGCAAACTGCATGAGTTCATGATGGGTGAAAACCGTTTCGCCTCTCTGACGAGAACCTTCCCGGAGCGTGCGGAGATTCTCTTTGCGGAAGCAGAAGAATTCACAAAGCGCCGTTATGCAAAATACAAACACCTCGCCGGGCAGGACTTTCCGGAAGGCCGCGCTCAGGAGAGAATCCTCTGAGAGGGTAAGGTTCTCCCAAAAATCAGCCCCGAAAGCTCAATAAACAGGCGACAAAAAACCTCTGCTGAAATCAACACTTCAGCAGAGGTTTGCTTTGTTTCTATTGGTTATTCTTTTTTCTCGTCTGCAGGAGAATCCGGTTCTTCCGAAACGGGAGAAGATTCCTGCGTTTCCGCCTGCTGTTCAGCGGGAGGCTCGGCAGAAGCTTCCGAACCGTCGAACATGGCGATCTTACGGGCAGGGCGTTCAATGGTCTTATCGTTGACAGCCTGCTTTGCCTGCTTCATAAACTCCGGCATAAACTCGCCGTGTTCGAAGTAATAATGGAACTCGTCGGCAGAAATGGTTTCGTGCTCGAGAAGGTATTCCGCAATGGCAATCAGCTGCTCGCGGTGATCTGTGAGAATCTTGCGGCATTCGGCTGCTGCCTTGTCAAAAATGGCTTTTACTTCTTCGTCAATGATGTTGGCCGTTTCCTCGGAGTAACTCTTCGTCGTGCCGAAATCACGCCCGATGAAGATGCTGTGATCGGAAGAATCAAAGAGAATGGGGCCGAGGCGCTCACTCATACCATAGCGCATCACCATGTCGCGTGCAATGGAGGTTGCCTGCTGGATATCTCCGGAAGCTCCGGTGGAAATATCATCCAGGAAAAGTTCTTCCGCAATACGACCGCCGAGCGCCATGACGATATTTTCGTACATCTCACTGCGGGACTTGAAGTTCTCCAGATCTTCCTGCGGGCGGAAAAGCGTGAATCCGCCGGCCGCTCCGCGCGGGATAATCGTAATGTAGTGCACGGGATCGACATTCTTCAGAAACTTTCCTGCAACTGCATGGCCGGATTCATGGTAAGCTGTGAGACGGCGTGCCTTGTCAGACATTTTGCGGGACTTCTTCTCCGGACCCATCTGGACTTTGAGAATTGCCTCATCAATATCATCCTGCGTAATAAAGCGCTCTTTCCGCCGAACTGCAAGGATGGCAGCTTCATTCATCAGATTTTCCAGGTCCGCACCGGAAAAGCCAGGCGTACCCTTGGCAATGTTGTTCAGGTCAACATT
>JAFUGY010000071.1 GCA_017469115.1 Oscillospiraceae bacterium | reverse complement strand
TTTTTAACCGCCTGCCCAATCATCTTCAGAAAGCTCTTTGCACTGAAGTTGATTAAGAATATGTGGCATAAATCTATTTTTACAGGAACTCATGCAGCATGGCGGGCTTTATGGCCACTTTTGCATGTGGGAAGTATTAGTTAATTAATAATGTTACTCCTCGATTCCGAAGTATCTTGCAGCATTGTAATAGCAAATGCCCTCAACGATTTTTTTGAGAGAAGCATCGTTGTTGGGATATTCTCCGTTCTCTACCCATTTGCCGATCAGATTGCAGAGAATCCGACGGAAATAGTCATGCCGGGGATAGGAGAGGAAGGAACGGGAGTCTGTCAGCATCCCAACAAAGTTACCGAGGATACCAAGGTTGGCAAGCGAGGTCATCTGTGCTTCCATGCCGGACTTGGTGTCGTTGAACCACCATCCGGAACCTTGCTGGATTTTGCCGGGAATTTCATCCGTCTGGAAGCATCCGATCAGGCTGCCGATTAAATCGTTGTCAGCCGGGTTGAGGGAATAGAAAATAGTCTTCGGGCATTCACCGGTTGCATCGAGTGCAGAGAGAAAATCGGCAATGCTGCCGCTGCAGTTGTTCTGGGCAATCATGTCAAAGCCGGTGTCAGGACCCATTTTGGCATACATGCGGGCGTTGTTGTTGCGCTTGCAGGAGTAATGAAGCTGCATGGCAATGCCGAGGCGGTGGTACTCTTTGCCAAGGTGCATGAGAATAGCCGTCTGATACTTTTCAGCTTCTTCCAGAGAAAGGGATTCGCCGGCCATTGCTTTTTTGAAGGCAGCGCTTGCTTCCTGCATGGTGTATTCCCGGAAAGGAATATAATCGAGGCCATGGTCACTGGCACGGCAACCGAGGGAAGCGAAGAACTCTAAGCGGTCGGTCAATGCTTCGCAGACGCATCTGGCACTTTTGATCTCTTTCCCGGTTGCGGCTTCCAGCTTTTTGATATAGTCTGCAAAGCCGGGTTTCGTGATGTTAATGGCCTTGTCAGGGCGGAAGGAGGGACAGACTTTAAATGTAATAGTAGGATCTGCTGCAATTTTCTGATGCCATTCCAGAGAATCGATAGGATCGTCAGTGGTACCAATGAAAGCAACGTTGGATTGCTGAATCAGGCCACGGACCGACAGATTCGGATCATTGCGGAGCTTCTCGGCACAGAGATCATAGATACGATCGGAATTTTCCGGCGTGAGAGGCTCTTCTACACCGAAAAATTTGTGCAGCTCAAGATTGGACCAGTGATACATCGGATTGCCGATAGCTTTTTCCAGTGCTTCCGCAAACTTGCGGATGCGGAGTTTATTGTCGGCATTACCGGTGATGTCATTTTCGCTCACTCCGTTGGAACGCATCAGACGCCATTTATAATGGTCTCCGAAATAAGTACCGTCCGGATTTTCCCCACCGAGCCAGACTTCGGCAAGGTTATCAAAACGGACATCTTCGTAGACATCTTTCGGGGGAATATGGCAGTGATAGTCTACCAGAGGAAGGTGCTCCGCATAGTCGTGAAAAAGATGTTTCGCGGTTTCGGTTTCAAGGAGAAAGTCTTTGTCCATAAAATCTTTCATCAAAAGGATACCTCCGTTTTTTCATTTATCATTCATAGAAATATTAATGGTTGTTGCGACTTTTTGCAAGCTTTTCCGTTGAAAAATCAAATTATTTTCCGAGAATTCTGGCAACTTTTAAAATGGCAGTCTGCGTTTTCGCATCCGGAATCCGACCGGCCATGACATCTTCGACAAGCACAGAGAGTGGGACTTTTTTCACATCCAGAAATTCATCCGGGTCGAGTTCCTGCTTCCCCTGATGAAGCCCTCTGGCCATAAACATGGTAATGTATTCATCGCTGTATGCCGCAGCCGGATAAAAACCTCCGAGATTGACCCATTCATCGGCTGTAAGGCCGGTTTCTTCCCGCAATTCGCGTTTGGCTGCAGAGAGGCGATCTTCCTGCTTGCTGTCAAGTTTACCGGCCGGAATTTCAGTGATTACGGTGTCAAAGGGATAGCGATACTGCCGTTCCACGATGATTTCTTCCTGCTCCGTCACCGGGACAACGCAGACAGCACCGACGTGCCGAATAACCTCGCGGGAACTGCAGTGACCGTTCGGCAGACGCACAGTGTCCTTTTTTACATTCAGAATAACACCGTCAAAAATATCTTCTGTGCTTACCTGAATTTCACGAAGTTCCTGTAATTCTTTTTCCAGATCAAATGTCATTTTTCTTTACCTGCCCTGAAGATTATTGCGAAGCGTATTATACCATATACTTTCCCTTTGAACAACGGAAAAGTATATGGTATAATCTGAAAAAACCATAAAAAAGGACAACCGCAATGGACGCACAACTCAATCGAAATCTGTTAGAATTTATTTATCGATCACCAAGTATGTATCACACAGTGGCCTCAATTTGTGAGGAACTGGAAGGGAATGGTTTTAGCCGGTTGCAGGAAACAGAGCCTTGGCATCTGAAACCCGGCAAAAACTACTATGTAACACGAAACGGATCCAGTATCATCGCCTTCAAAATCGGAACGGAACCGAAGAATCTCAGCTTTCGAATTTCCGCATCACACTCCGATTCACCGGCATTCAAGCTGAAAGCAGCACCGGAGCTGAAAGGCCCGGGAGACACGCTTCGTCTGAATGTGGAAGCATATGGCGGAATGATTGACGCGACCTGGCTTGACAGACCGCTCTCTATTGCCGGTCGTGTGTTTGTGAAGAGTGGAGATGCTGTGGAATCCAGGCTCTTTTGTACGGAAAAAGATGTTGCTCTGATTCCAAATCTTGCTATTCATTTTAATCGGGATGTCAACAACGGGTATGCCTTTAATCGGCAAACCGATCTCTGCCCTCTTTTCACGGCAGGAGCAATGAAGGAAGGGGAGTTTGACAAACTGATTGCTTCCTCTCTGGATGTGGATCCTCAGGTTCTGCTTGCAAAAGATCTTTTCCTGGTGAACCGCCAGAGGGGGTGCATATGGGGTGCAACCGATGAATTTATATCTTCTCCACGGCTGGATGATCTGCAATGCGCGTTTGCTACTTTGCAGGGGTTCCTCTCGACAGAGAGAAAGTCCGGTGTAAATGTATATTGCTGTTTTGACAATGAAGAAGTCGGTTCCAATACCCAGCAGGGTGCAATGTCCACTTTTCTGAAGGATTGCCTGGAGCGGATCGGGGAAGGGCTCGGTATGGGAAGGGAGGATTATCGAAGGGCAATCGCGGCTTCTTTCCTTCTCAGTGCGGACAACGCACACGCGGTGCATCCCAACCACCCGGAGAAAACAGATGCGGAGAATCGCTGTTATTTAAATCATGGGCTTGTCATAAAGGAAAATGCGGCTCAGAAGTATACAACCGATGCGATGTCACGCGCATTTGTCCGTGAAATATGTGCCCGTGTAAAGGAACCGTATCAGTTGTTTGCCAACAGGTCAGACTTGGCTGGTGGCTCAACACTTGGGAATCTTTCCAACATCCAGGTCAGTCTCCATGCGGCAGATGTCGGGCTGCCTCAGCTGGCTATGCATTCCTGTTATGAAACAGCCGGAGCAAGGGACACGGAAAGTGCAGTTCGCATTTTTGCGGAATATTATCGTGTTGAAATGCGGATTGAGAATGATGAACGTTTTGTGTTTTTAACGGAAGAGAATGAAAGCATTCCTGTAATTCGTAAACCACGTCAATTGAAATAAGACGAACCTCGCAGTACAATTGAGTTGCATCTTGCCGGATGTACAACCCAATCAAAACCGGAGGTTCACCATGGATTATACACAGAATGCGAAGATTGC
>JAFUGY010000070.1 GCA_017469115.1 Oscillospiraceae bacterium | reverse complement strand
TCAAGATAAGCTCTGTCCTCTGCAGACAAAACAAGAGCAGCTGCTTTTCTTCCCATGATGTTGACCTCCAGTTTGTTACTGGAGATAGTATACTACAGAGTTGTAAATTAGTCCAGTTATTTAAAAGATATTATACTAGTAACCACGAAGACCTAAAAGAAGGGATACCAGAGCTGTTTTTTATCCCCTGGTTTGCCTCACCTTTTGAAGTAGCGTACTATTTTAATTATGTTGGTTTATTACCCGGGTATCATGATTACGATGATTATCGTACTCTCGTAAAGGAAAGCAAACACGTAGAGATGGAAACAATGGAGTGGCCTAAATATACATCTGAAAAAGGTACGTTTGCAAAGATATTAGGGATGGATTTAATTGGTTTTGACCTTTCCTTTTTCCCTAATAGAGAAACAAATATGCCGGAACTTATTTTTACAAAACTCTTTTTCAATGAGGATCTCAGAACAGTATTGACAAAGATAGAGGAAAGATACGGCCCTCTTGAAGAAGGATTTAAGGGTTATGAATCAGAAGATCTTCAGTACTTTATCTCTGTAGGAGTATCCGACTGGTTCAGGCTTGATGATGTTGATCCTTGCGTTGTGTTGGAATTTTCAAGTTCACGTAAGTCCTGAATGCTAAAACGAAAAATACCTCTTACACACTGATCCAAGATAACTTCTTTATTTTCCGGAAGCTGATCGGAAGTGAGAAGTATTACCGTGTTAGGCTGATAGGATAAAAAATAATAGCCTAGTGTGCTGCTATATAAAGGAAACAAATTATTTTTAATTTGGGTTTCGAAGAAGGATACCCACATAGTGTGTATTCAGAAAAGAACTATTGAATAAGAAACAGCAACGGAAATCCGAAAGACCCCCTATGCCCATCTTTGGGGGGTGGGGTCTTATTATATAGTATATATAAAAGTTGAATCGCATGGTAGTTTGACCCACAAAAAGCAGATTGTTAAGGAGTAAACAATGGCTCACTATATGGTAGAACTCTCGGACGGGAGAACTATAGGAATGAACGACGAGATGCTCGAACTATACAGATCTGGGAAATGGGACCCTACGGGAAAGAAAGCTCCTACTCCAGAGGAGCGGGATCGCCTGGAACAATTCAAACGGCAACTAAAGGAAGAGATCTTAGGCAAAAAGGAAATCAATTGACCACCTATGCCCCGGAAGGGGGTACGGGCATTGAATATCGTTTCCCCGCCTACAGAATTTTTGGCATAAAAAAATACATTCTTTTCTACCGTGGAAGGGCAAAATACAAGAAAGTGATCTTGACAGCAGCAAAGTCGACAGTTACAATAACAACTAATCAAACACAGTATTTCAAACAGCTACAGATTTATCCGTAGCTGTTTTGTTATCCCGTTCAAGGAAAGGAGTTATCCATTATGGGAACAAGTGTTTCAAAATACCGCAGGTAGATGTAATGCTCTACAGCGGTAAATCTTTCCTCTATAGGAGATTTTTAAACATGAAGTATTTTAACAGTAGTATCCGCGCTGCCTTGATTAATTTGGGCGTAAAACATTGGCAACTTGCCCAAGCTCTCGGCATAGATGAATCGACACTATGCCGCAGGATGAGAAAACAATTTTCTGAAAAAGATACGGCGTACTGTCTGACGCTGATTGAAAAGATTGCTCATGAGGAGCGGGAGAACAACGTATGATCTATGATTATAAGGAATCTTACTCGCAGGACGAAGTTGATTTTCTGGTAGAAAAGGCACGGAACGAAACAACCTTTGAAGCTTTATCTCTCTATGCGTTCAGCGAGATTCCCATGTACTCTTCTTCTGTGGACGAAATAGAAGATGATATTCCAATTAGCGAAAACATAGAATCCGCTCGCGGATGTAATGAACTTGATAGATTCCCCATTGACTGGGAAGAAAAAGCAATTCCAACAAAGATGAAAATCAGGGACAAACGATATGATGCAGGCGGCTTCTTCTATTACCCTCGCAATAACCACATTGAAGGTTATATTGTACTGTGGGGACATGGACCCGACCTTGAAACTCGTCGTGCTGTAAAAGAATGGGTTTACCGTTTGGTTATCGCCGAAAATGGGCTGTTACATGATTTGGGTATACAAGCAGTTAACTACAAGAAAAACCCTTTTGAAAATTGGTGCTTTGATATTTTCTTTTACTTTACAGATGCAAATAAGGCATGGGAGTTTTACACTTTCATGCAGGATGAAAAAGTAGATTGGAAAGCGTATGAATGATTATAGCAGATTTCCACAGGTGTTAAAAGACTCAGCCCGCTTCTGTGTATGGGGATTCCGCAGGAGAAAGAACAAACCTACAAAGACTCCGTACAACCCTATAACTGGAGCGGGAGCGAAAACAAATGATCCATCGACATTCAGTAGTTTTACAGATGCGGTAAAGGCTTTGGAGAAGAATCCTCGTAACTATGACGGTATAGGTATAGGACTGTTTGATAATCTCGTGGGTATTGATATTGATGACTGTATAGACGCTGAGGGGAATCTTTCTGACATAGCTGAGGACATTATAAAGAAACTCGGCAGTTATGCAGAGAAATCCCCCAGCGGAACGGGTGTACATATTCTATGCTATGCTCCCGGCTTCCGTTATGACAGTTCAAGATATTACGTTAAGAACCCGCACAATCATGTTGAGTTCTATGTTTCTGGCAGCACTAATAGATATCTGACTATCACGGGGGAAGCACTGAACAATGGAGCTGTAAACGAGCGGGCAGAAGAGATTCAAGAACTCGCTGAAAAATATATGCTGAAGAAATCCGCACCTATGAGCGGGACTGCATCACCTGTGGAACGCAATGACGCTCTTGACCGACAAACTTATTCGTTGGATGATGACTCAGTTTTACAGAGAATGTTCTCATCTAAAAACGGGGTAGTTATTCAACAGTTATGGAATGGTGATCTGTCAAGGTATCCATCACAGAATGAGGCAGATCTTGCCGTCTGTAATTGGCTTGCGTTCTATACAAGGAAAGACCCGGAGCAAATGGACAGGCTTTTTCGAGTGTCTGGATTATTCCGTGATAAATGGGACGAACTACGCGGTGCGGAAACTTACGGAGCAATGACAATCCAGAAGGCAATTAATGGTACACATAACGTGTGGTCCCCATATTACCGATCGGTTGAAATGAGTAACGGTATTGAATCTGCCCTGAGTTTTCTCGAACGTATAAACTTGATCGACAATCCCCGCTATAACGGAATGGACGATGTGTCTTCCGGGAATCTGTTAGCAGATTACCTTAAACCTTTCGCCAGACCTTTGGACAATGGCAAGAAATGGGTTTCGTATGATGGCATTCGTTGGAGAGAAGATAATGGGATTTCTGTGGTAGAAGAATCCGCAAAAGATATTAGCCGAGCTTTACTGTTGTACGCAAGGAGCGGTAGCTGTGATACAGAGCAAATGGAAGACGTGCTTGACTGGGGTCATAAGTGGACACAGCGGTCTAAACGAAAGCAATATATACAGGACGCAACCACAGTGTATCCAGTTTCTCGCAGTGAGTTTGACACAAATCCGTGGCTTTTAAACCTGAATAACGGGACTCTTGACTTGAGAACTTTCGAACTGCATGAACACGATCCTGACGATCTAATAACACAGGTTGCGCCAGTTGACTATTTACCTTCCCTCGGCATCTGTGAGCAATGGGAAACTTTTATTGCTGAAATCATGAAGCCGGGAGATGCAGAGTGTCCTAACCCAGATGACCTGGAGCGGGTTGATGTTCAGATGCAGAAAGCAGAATTCCTTCAACGATATATGGGATACTGCCTCAGCGGGGATACAAGAGAAGAAGCTTTCCTGATTATGTATGGCCCTACTTCCCGCAATGGCAAAAGCGTATGCGTGGAGACAATCAGAGCTATCATGGGGAGCTATGCCCGTGCAGTTAATGCGGATACTCTATTAAGAACAAAGAATAGTAGAGATAGTTCTGGGCCTTCTGAAGACATTGCAAGACTTGCAGGAATTCGCATGGCAAGCGTGGGAGAAATCCCACAAGGTAGCCAGATGGACGCGGCAAGGGTAAAGCTTTTGACAGGTGGGGATAGTGTTAACGCTCGATTCTTAGGAGAAAATAGCTTTGATTTTATTCCGCAGTTCAAACTCCTACTACATACAAATCACTTGCCAGACTGTTCTGACAATTCTGTGTTTGCCTCCGGTCGTGTTCTTGTGCTTCCTTTTAGTCAGCACTTTGAAGCAGACAAACAGGATAAAAGTCTGAAACATAAATTCAAAGAACCAGAAATGCAGAGCGGGATTTTAAACTGGTTGGTTGAAGGATTAAAGATGTATCAAAGCATCGGACTGAATGCCCCGGATATTGTAAAGAATGCAACGGGAGACTATCGCAGAGACAACGACAAAGTAAGTCGGTTTAAAGATGAGTGGCTTAAAGAGGATCCGAGTAGCAAAATTCCATCTGCCGAAGTGTACGAGAACTACCGTTCTTGGTGTTACGATAATGGGCAGTATCCAGAGAGTAACAGGATCTTTCTTGGCAAATTAAAAACGGCTGGTGTAATAGTAAAAAACGATAGACCCACAGCGGGAGGGAATCCAACCACAGTTTTGTGTGGGTATCGTTTAAATGTTTTCGAAGATATAGCATAAAGCTGTTGTGCATTTTGTACATTTCATCCACAGATTGGGAGAGCTCTTTTATACAATATGCTTGTAGGAGATGTAGGAGATTTTCCCGGTCATTCTCAGGCAAAAAAATTTTTAATCGACCTACAAAATCTCCTACAACTCCTACAATAAAGCGTCTCTAAACAAAGAGAATACCCCCTTGTGGATGACTGCTTGTGGAAATAAATATACTGTAAAGGAACAATATATAGTATGGATAATAATAGCAAGTTAGCAAATCTTGTGCAGTTCAACCCCAACAGAGCGCCGAAGACAGCAGAAGAACGGCGAGAGCAGGCGCGTAAAGCAGGCATAGCATCAGGAGAAGCCCGAAGAAAAAAGCGAGCGTTGCGTGATCTGTTAACAGATATGCTCGGAGCGGAACTGTCAGATGAGGACGAAGTAAAGAAAACCCTTGAAGCTATGGGGATTGAAGCAAGTCAGGAAGCAGCTATCGGGCTTGCAATGATTCAGAAAGCAAGAAAAGGAGAAGTCGAAGCAGCAAGATTCCTCCGTGACTCTTCTGGGCAAAAGATTTCTGAAGGGATTAAACTTGAAACAGTTAATGATACAGATACAATAGACCTTTCTCACCTCAGTAACGCGGAACTTACCGCCATGATCCGCAGAGCAGAGAGACAGAACGAGATAGCGTCAGAGGGATAATAGAATGAATAAAGACCGCATAAGAATAAAAGATGATCATCTGAGCTTTCCCCCTTTTCTCAGTATTAACCAGGCAGTAAAAGCCACAGGGATTTCGTCTTACAGTCTTCGCCGTGGATGTAAAGATGGAACTATCCCGCACATTAAGGTTGGTGATAAGTATCTCATAAATTATCATAAGCTTCTGGAGCGGGATGATTCCTCTCCTCAGGACTGCACAGCATAACAGGAATTAAAAGAGAGCGGGCTTACTAAGCTCGCTCCAAAACAATGCTCTAAGGGTTATAGTAGATAACCTTAGGCGCAATCCAATATAAAACATAGCAGTGTCCTTCACTTAGCTGAGCAATAAGAATAGTAAAATAATCACCACTAAGCATGGCACATGGATAA
Source organism: Oscillospiraceae bacterium (assembly GCA_017469115.1). Taxonomy (GTDB): domain Bacteria; phylum Bacillota; class Clostridia; order Oscillospirales; family Oscillospiraceae; genus Limivicinus. The sequence goes on along the minus strand of JAFUGY010000070.1, from coordinate 37,446 downwards.
TCTGTATCATCGCCGATCATTTCTATCTCTACATCATAAAAATGCTCATAATACTTCATAAGTTTCGCCAAACTCTCCGGTGTAGTAAATGATGCATTTTCTAAAAGCGCTTTTCCGCTATCGTGGCTAAATCCAAGGGATAAGTCCTCTACTGTTATTGTGGAATATGACGTATATATTTCATATATCGGAATACTTTTATCCTTATTTGATACTTTAATTTCAGAAACGAACCCATCTTCCCATATAATTTCATGATACAAGTTATTATCACGTAACCACTCCGCAGTAGATTCACTAGTTTCTTCATGCCATTTTAAATTACAAAACTCTTGAAAATAGTCATTCAGATAATAACTGTTGACTTCTTTTGACGTGGAATAATCTGGAGTATACTTTAACGATGCGAATGCATAGCTTGCATTTCCAATAGAAAATGTAATTATTAGAAACACTACAACTAAAAATCGTGTTATTCTTTTCATTTTGATCCTCCTTATATTTTCCATTATATGTCAATAGAATATCATATCTAAATAGAATTTACAAGTAAAAAAAGTATGTTGTTTACTTTGAATCTTTCATAAACATATATTGACGTCATTATAATATTGTGGTATTATCATTCAAAATTCATATTGTGAGGAGCACCATATCATGACTGTAAGAGAATCACAGATGCGGGCTACAGCAAAATATAACTTAGAGAATTATGACAGGGTGGAACTTCGTTTGCCTAAAGGGAAAAAGGAAATTGTCAAAGGCCATGCAGAAAAGCAAGGGGAATCATTAAACGCTTTTATTAACCGAGCTATTGATACCACAATAGAAGCTGATAACCGCCCAGAAGAATAACCCCTGTGGAAGAATTACAAAGAGAAAGGATGTATACTTATGGCATCATGGAGAAAGAAAACCAGAACAGATGGATCGAATTTCTATGAAATCAAAGTATCGCGTGGTCGGGGAAAGCCCGCTGTTTATAAACGCTGGGATATTCCTAAAGGATGGTCGGAGAAATCTATAGAGCGGGAATTAAGTAGAGTAGCTGCCGAGTTTGAACGACAAGTAAAAGCAGGAGAGGCAGTAACACTCCGTGAAAAGAAAGAAGCAGAAGAGCTGGCAGCGGCTGAAGCAAAAAAAATTAAAACTGTTACTCAGTACATTAATGGCGTGTTTATGCCGACAAAGGAAATTACTCTATCAGAAAATGGGAGATACAGCTATAGACAATTTTGTGATAAGTACATCATCCCGGAAATTGGAAATATGCTTATCGTGGATGTAACGCCAGCAAACATAACGAAACTCTTGCTTGACTTTCAAAAGAATGACCACGCCCACGCTACTTGCGTAAAGCTTTACAACATTCTCAACGGCGTATTCCAAATGGCTTTCCTTGATGACTCTATCCCGCTCAACCCAATGCTAAAGGTAAAACGGCCCGCTCCACGAAAAAGGGAGAAGGTGCAAGACGAATCGGACAAAGCTTACACTGTGGATGAACTGAAACAGATTATCAACTATTCTTGGCAGGAGTACCAGGATGCTCTAAAGAAAGTAACGGCGGCAAAAGAGAATGAGGATAGCGAACCAGACACTATTGCCTACTGGGAAAAGATGTGTCTAACCGCTTTCAGATGGTTTGTCTATCTCAACCTTTCAATTGACACAGGGGCGCGTAGAGGGGAACTATGCGGTTTGCAATGGCAGGACGTCAACTGGGATAACCCCGGCATTATGATAAAGCGTAACGCGCAATATGATTCCACAAAAGGTATATACGTTACAACTCCAAAGAATGGGAAAACCCGCTCTGTGGATATTGGAGACCATACATTAACTTTACTGAAACAGCTCAGAGCAAGACAAGCTGAAGTGCATCTTTCTAAGTGGGTATTCCCTACAGAAGAAAAGAAAACAGAAGCTCCTGGATGTATGAACCCACAGTCAGCTACACAGTATTTTAAAAGGTTTGGAGATCGTCACGGGTTACAGAATTTCCATCCACACATCCTTCGGCATAGTTCCGCTTCTGTAGCTATCACGAATGGTGCTGATGTAACAAGTGTGTCTGCCCGCCTCGGTCACAGTGACACAGCAGTTACACTCAGAATGTACGCTCATGCTAATGAAGAATCAATCAGGAGAGCGGGACAAACTGTGAGAGATGCTCTCAATAATCAACAGGTAAAACAGGCATAACAAAAGCGGATGGCTTCATGTCATCCGCTTCATTTTTCTCTATAGAAGTCTCTTAAAGAAGGGTGGTTGTGGTTTTTGTTGTGGTTTTATAATTTCTTTTAAGAGATTCATTTTCCTACTTTTCCAGAAAAGTTCTTATATAAAAGAAAAAACACCAGAAAGAAATTCTTTCCAGTGCAAAAAATAAGAGCTGCTGGCCAGAGTCGAACTGGCGACCTCATCCTTACCAAGGATGCGCTCTACCTACTGAGCTACAGCAGCAAATTTTATGCCCCTTGGAAAAGGGGCATTGTGGCGACCGAGAAGGGACTTGAACCCTCGACCTCCGGCGTGACAGGCCGGCGTTCTAACCAGCTGAACCACTCGGCCACAGCGGTGTTATATTAGCAAATCTTTTGGCTTTTGTCAACTACTTTTTTTCATTGTTTTTCATTTTTCTCCCGTTATTTTTCAGTCACCTTCCATTGCAAATCGTTCTACAACGTGCTATGATGTGGCCCAAACCACAGTTGGGAGGTTTGGAGCAAGGATGGAACAGAACCTCATGGAACGGGACCGGATCATTGTCCGCACAAGCATTATCGGGATTCTTACAAATGTGTTTTTGGCTGCCTTCAAAGCCGGAGTAGGGATTCTTTCGCACTCCATTGCTGTTATTCTGGATGCTGTCAACAATCTTTCGGACGCGCTTTCCTCCGTCATCACCATCGCAGGAACAAAGCTGGCAAGCCGCCACCCGGACAAAAAACATCCGCTGGGGCACGGCAGAATCGAATATCTCAGCGCCATGATTGTCGCAGCCATCGTGCTGTATGCCGGTATTACATCCCTGATCGAATCCATAAAAAAGATCTTTCATCCGGAAAAGGCGGAATATACGGCCGTTTCCCTGCTGATTCTTGCGGTTGCAATTGTCGTAAAACTGGTGCTCGGAAACTATGTTAAAAAGCAGGGTGAGGCTGCCAACTCCGGTGCGCTGATTGCCTCCGGCTCCGATGCGACCTTTGATGCCATCCTGTCATCCTCTGTTCTGGCTTCCGCTGTTATTTTTCTTCTTACCGGGATCTCGCTGGAAGCTTTTGTCGGCGTTCTGATTTCCGCAATGATCATCAAAGCCGGTGTGGAAATGATGCTCGAAACAGTGGATGATATTCTCGGACACCGTGCCGATGCCGAAGTCAGCCGGAAAATCAAACAGATTCTGAACGAAACTCCGGAAGTGCACGGTGCCTACGACCTCATTCTCAACAACTACGGACCGGACAAAAACTACGGCTCTGTCCATCTGGAATTGCCGGATACCATGACTGTCCGGGAAGTGGACGAGCTTTCCCGGAAAATGGAAGCCAGGGTTTACCATGAGACCGGTGTTATCCTGACGGGGATCGGCGTTTATTCTTACAACACCAGCAACGATGAGGCTTCTGCCATCCGCAACAGGATTCAGCAGCTTGTTCTTGCCCATGACTGGGCGCTGCAGCTCCATGGTTTCTATGTGGATCTGGAACAAAAAACGATGCGCTTTGATGTCGTGATGAGTTTTGACATTGCCTCAGGCGAGGGGCTGAAAATCATCCAGGAGGAGACCCAAGCCCTGTACCCGGAGTATACCATACAAATCACGCCGGATGTTGACATCACGGATTAACCCTAAAAACAGAGTAAGATGCAGGCCAAACAGCCTGCATCTTGTTTTTCTATTGCCCTATTCCGCCGGGATGCATTCTTCTGCCATGCCAAACAGCTCCTCCGGCGTCAATGCTCCGTTCATCTGGAAAAGCTCATAGTGCATTTCACCGATCTGCCAGAGCAGAATCTGTGTCTCGCTTTCTACGATTTCCTGATCCGGGCCACCATAACCGAAGGAGAGGTTACCGTCTTCCATCGCCTTCTGCTCTTCCTCCGACGGGATATATCCCTCCGGCACTGCTTTGTGCCTGGCGCTTCTGTAATTGACTTCAATTCCGTTGATCGTTCTCCTTTCCTGAGGAGGAAAGTGTTCTTCCATTTCGGTGGCGTACTTCTCCTGATTGAAATAGATGAGATCTCCCTCTTTTTCATATCGGAAGTTTAAAGATTTGTATTCTTCCACCGGGATGAGGTCATCGTCCATCAGCTTGTTCTCCAGCAGGGATCCGCCCTGGAAGGCATATCCGTTTGCAAACGCCTGGATCAATACGGCATCAAAACCCGCATCTTTCCTGCACCGCTCCGCACTTGGCAGCGCTTGATAGGTCGGGAACTCATAAGACGGCCCGGAACTGAACACATGTGTCACTTTCCCGTTTGCGGCATATGCCCCGACGGTGAGGATCAACACCGCTGCCGCTGCGAGGAGGACTGCCTTCCATCTTTTTGCTCGTATCATCTGGTTTTTCCTTTCTGTCAAACCGGCGGATTTGTTTTCGACCAATCTGAGAATCCTGGCCGGCTCCAACACATAGGGTACTTCACTCTCGCCCAAGCGATCCGCCAGTTCCTGATCAAGATCTCTGTTCCGATCCATCACAAATCCTCCTTAGTCAAAATCTGTTTCAGCTTCTCTTTTCCCCGGAAAAGACGCGTCTTCACCGTAGACAGCTTCATACCCATCATCCGGGCTATTTCCTTCAGCGGTTGCCCGTATCGGTAAAACCGAATAAAGATCTCCGCATCTTCTTCTCCCAACTCTGCCACGGCTTCCCAGAGAGACTGGTCTGACCTTTCTTCCGGGATAGCCTCTATCGTCTCTGTGCCAATCTCCTCCAGGGATATTTCCTCTTTCTTCTCTCTCAGGCGTTTGTATGCCTGATTCCTGGCAGCTCCGGCAAGGTAAGATCGGAGGGTTCCTTTGCCCGGGTCAATTCGATCCGCATTTTTCCAGAGACTCAGAAAGACATCCGCAGCAATTTCTTCGGTGTCTTCCTTCGACAGGCTGCTTCCTGCTGCGCGATAGATCACGGTGCTCAGATAAGGGGTATAGATTCTGATTGCTTCTTCCAGCGCATCTTCTCTTTGCTTTTGAAGCCATTGCAGCAATTTGTTTTCGTCCGTCATGGTGAAATCCTTTCCGGGGAGCAAACGATCGTTTCACTTTCAGATTACCACGAAACAGCAGAAAAGTTTCAGCCGTTGATAAATTTTGTTTCTCTGCGTTGTTGTCTTTTCGAAATTATGCTAAAATACCGGTATCTTTTCTATGGAGGCTTCACCATGTCCTGCCGGTATCTTGATATGTCCTGCTATCCCCGCCGCAGCCATTTTACTTATTTTTGCTCTCTTCCGTATCCGTACGTCGGTGTGACCGTCAACATAGATATTACCGACTTTCTCGCTTTTTGCAGGGAAAAGGGCATCTCATTTTATCTCTCGTTTCTCCACGCCGCAGCTCTTGCCGCAAACAACGTCGCAGAGCTGCGCCAGAGGATTCGGGAAGAAGGTATTGTGGAATACAGTGAATGCCCGACTTCCCATATTGAGCTTCTGGAAAACGGCACTTACTGTTATTGTACACTGCATCACAACCTGCCTTTGAAAGACTATCTTCTTCAGGCAGAAGCCGCCCGTGCAGCCTGCCAGATCAATGCCAGCATTGAGGAAAGCGAGGACGTGGAGAGTATGCTTTTCATTTCCTCCCTCCCATGGCTGCATTATACTGCCTTGATTCAACCGGTCGCAGGAGGGGATGAATCCAACCCGCGCATCACCTGGGGCAAATATGAAAAGGACCCCTCCGGGCGTGTGCTGCTTCCTGTCTCCGTTCTTGCACACCATGCCCTTGTGGATGGGATCCATCTCTCACAGTTTTATCAGAATCTCGATTCCGAGCTTGCTCGCCTGTCTGCAGAGGTTCTCTGAGTTTTTCTGGACGGTTAAAACCGGCATGCCTGACTATTGTGCATGCCGGTTTTCCGTTTGTTATTGGATGGGAACCATCTTTCCCATCACGACATATCTTGCCGTGTCATACTCATAGGTACAGGTTGAAAGGGTGAGAACCCTGTCCCCGGGTGAGACTTCCACATCCGTCTCAATTGCCGAAAGCGCTTTTGCGATGTCCAACCAGGTCTGCATTTCCTCATCGCTGTCAAAGGCGTTATTGTAGGCATCGGAATACATATCCGTCAGGAATGCCGCAAACACTTCCACGCGATAATTCATCTCCGGGGTGTTGAGATAAAAAACAGGATGCTTCTCATAATAGCTCTTTTTGGCATAGTTGACGAGTCCGGCAAACATTCCGCCGTCTTTCATATGGTGCCCGTAAATAATGCTGTTATCATTGTCGAAGTTCTTTTCCGACATGGTTTCGGTAAAGAGTGTTCCGTAAGAGCTGTAATTCAGGTCGATATCCCGATGCAGGTAGAAAGAATTGTCCTCTGCCTGAACAACCGGATAACTGATCACCGTATCGGGGCAGTAAAGCCATCCGCAAACATCCCCATTACGCTCCGTAAGTGCCTCAAAATCCACTACAATCGGAGAAAACGCGTCATCCAGCACGCAGGTGATTCCGTTTGCATTCTTCATAACGGCAGTTGCCTCTGCATGATAGGGTTCCGCCGGTTCATCCTGCTCCTGTTCGGTTGTTTCTGCTTTTGCTTCTTCGGGAGGGGCCGGGGAATCCGGGACCTCTTCCGGCTCTTCTTCCGTTTCTTCCTCCGGAATCGCAGAAACGGCAACTTTCAACTGCAGAAGCTCTGCCTCTTTCAACTCAGAAGTACAGAAGGTCAGCTGTGTTCTGGCCTCCGGGGCGACCGGAATCAACTCTTCCCATACGGTCTCCTCTTCACTCTCCCGAACAACAGTATTTTCCCAGGAAAAGACAAGCAGCTCTTCTCCCTTGTTTTCACAGCTCACCGTCAGGCTCCAGCCATCTTCTGCTGAGAGGATCGCATCTGCAAGAGTTACTTTGCAGTTCTCGTCCTCCAGAAGTACTTTATGGTTATAGTTGTTTTTTGTTTTTCCGGTCTGGTTTGTCGTCGAGCTTTCTTCCGCCTGACTCTCCGCTTTCTGTGTCTCATCCGGTAGAATCACGGCAGGTTCTTCTACTGTTTCTGCCCAGGCTGAAAGCGTGGCTCCTGCCAGCAGAAGAACAGCAAGCAGCAGGATAGCAACTTTTTTCATGGGTTTTTCTCTCCTTTCCGGTATTTTATTTTCGTTTCTGCCTGCATTATAATCAATGCGGCTTTCTTCGTCAAGCCGCCCGAATACTGTTCCCGTCGGAATTCGAACAAAATTTATTGCGAAGCGTCTACGTTCGTGGTAAAATAATTAGAATCAAAATTCCGGAGGTCATTATGAGCAGAGCTGATGAGATATTTATTCAGAATTGCCGTGACATTTTAGATCACGGTACCTGGGATACGGATCTCCCGGTTCGTCCCCGCTGGGAGGACGGAACCCCTGCTCATACCGTAAAGCGCTTCGGTATTGTCAACCGCTATGATCTTTCGGAAGAATTTCCGATTCTCACCATTCGCCGTACATTCTGGAAGTCCGCTGTTGATGAACTTCTCTGGATCTGGCAGGCCAAGAGCAACAACGTGCATGATCTTCGCACCCGTGTGTGGGACGCCTGGGCCGATGAAACCGGTTCCATCGGGAAAGCCTACGGGTATCAGCTTCGCGTCAAGCATCACTATCCGCAGGGCGACATGGATCAGGTGGACAAGGTCCTCTGGGATCTGAAAAACAATCCGTCGTCCCGGCGTATTATGACCAACATTTATAATTTTGCCGATCTGAGCGAAATGGCCCTCTATCCCTGCGCCTATTCCATGACGTTCAATGTCTGCGGCAACAAGCTCAACGCAATTTTGAATCAGCGGTCTCAGGATATGCTGGCTGCCAACAACTGGAATGTTGTGCAGTATTCGGTGCTCACCATGATGCTCGCTCAGGTTTCCGGGTTTGAACCCGGAGAATTGGTCCATGTGATTGCCGATGCCCACATTTATGACCGGCACATCCCGATGGTCGAAGAAATTCTCTCCCATGACCCGAAACCCGCTCCTTCTTTCCGGCTGGATCCTTCCGTAAAGGATTTTTATGCCTTCACGCGTGACAGCTTCCAAATGGAAAACTATGAATATTCTGACTTTTCGGGGAAGATCCCCGTCGCTGTTTGAGGGTTCGCCATGCTGGAAGCAATTGTCGCGGTTTATTCCGATTGGGGCATCGGCGACGGTGCGACTCAGCCCGTCGTCCTCACAGCCGACCGTGCACATTTCAGAGCTGTCACGGCAGGGGCCGCTGTCATAGTCGGGCGAAAAACACTGGAGGATTTTCCGGGCGGAAAGCCTCTCAAAGGGCGTCACAACATTGTTGTGACCCGTCACGATCTTATCCTTCCCGATGCAGAAGTTGTTCACAGCCCAGAGGAAGCTCTCTCTGTTGCACGGGCGCATTCCCGATGCCTGGTTCTCGGCGGAGCAAGCATTTTTGAGCAATTTTTCCCTTATCTGCAAAAAATATACATCACGAAAATCGGTTGCTGTCCGGTATCGACGCGGTTTTTCCCGAACCTCGATGAGCTTCCGGACTGGCAGTGCACGGAGGAAGGTCCGCTTCTGGAAGAAAACGGAATTCCTTTTCGCTTCTGCCTTTATGCGCGCAGCACCGAAAAAGGAGACAAATCATGTTAAAAGACAGCAAATCCCTGGAAGTCAGTTGTTATGTTCTCGGTGCAGGGGCCTTCGGCGTTTTCTTCCGCTGGATGCAGCTTCAGCTCGCCTACAACGGTGAAGGGCTTCCCGGTAAGAGCGTATGGAACTTTTTTGTGGTTCTCCTCATTGCCGTCTGTGCCGGAGTTTTCTGGTATTTTGTCCGGAGGAATGGGAAAGCCGGCCTTGTGGTTCCGGATGGCTTTTTTGATGCTCTTTCCAACCCCGGAAGATTTCATGCTCTCTTCCGTTGGTTCATCGGTATCATTATGGTTGCGGGCAGTCTGTTGCTCTTCTTCAACTGTGAGCTGGATATGAATGTTACATTTCTCCGGGTGCTCTCCGTTTTTGGTGCAATAACCGGAATCTGCTTCCCGCTTCTTCTGGTCTGTGCCAATAAACCTCACGTTGCAAAAAACGGCACCATCACACTTCTCTCCTTCATGCCGCTGCTGTTCTTTGCCACCTGGCTTCTTACCTCCTACAAGCAGAATTCCATCAACCCGATCGGCTGGGATTACGTGGTTGAGGTGCTCACGATTATCGTGGATATGTTTGCCTTCTTCCGGGTTGCGGGTTTTGCCTATGGCGTCCCCGATGCCAAAAAAGGTATGTTTCTTTCCATGTTGGGAGCCATGCTGAGCCTGATGTGTCTCGCCGATAACCGTTATCTGGGGCAGCAGGTGATGTTTTTCGCCGTTGCTTTGATGCTCACCATGTATAACTGGATTCTGTTTGCCAACCTCGTTCCCACCCCGAAAGCGGCTCCCGCTGAAGAGGATTCTGACGAGGAAGAAATTGTTGAACGTCTATGAAAACGAAGCTGCATTGGCTGCTCGCCTTGCTCTCGCTGCTCTTTTCGGCTTTTCCCGGCATTTGCCTTGCGGAGAAAGACTACAGCCCTTATGTCATTGAGGTGCAGGTTTCTGCCGGCGACACTGTCAGCAATCTGTGTGACAGCCGCCGTATTGACTATTATGCTGTAAAAGATGCCATTCTCATTGTGAATGGTTTTGCCAGTGAAGCAGCTCTCAGTGCCGTGAGCCCCGGCCAGACGATTTATCTTCCCCGCTCCAGAGCAGATGCCGATTCGATTCGGGCTCTTTATCATGCCGAATCCTCCGCAGCGATTCCCGCTTCCTATACCATAAAAGTAACCGTTCAGAAGGGGGATACTCTTTCCAGCATTTGTGAGGATCATCATCTCACCTACAGCGTCTGCCAGGAGGCCATAAAAAAACTCAATCTCTGGTCTTCCGATTCCCGTTTGAATTCCATCTACGTCGGGCAGGAACTTCTCCTTCCGTCAAGCGATGCTGCAGCTGCTGCCATCACGAAAGCCCTCGCTGAGGCAACCACTTCCAACCCGGCTTCCGCTGCTCCCAAGGATACCTTTGAGTATTATCTGATTGCTCATACCATGGCTCCCGGAGAATCACTGCAGAGTGTTTGCTCGCAGCTCGGTATCCTCTACTCAGAAGAAGTTGCCGCCATGCTTCGCCTGATCAACAGCCTTTCCGATCTGTCTGCGGCTTCCGCCGGCAAGACCTGCCTTTTCCCTTCCAAAACGCCGAACAATGCCGCTTATCAGGTCTACTCTCACACTGTTGTTTTCGGAGATACCATAGAAAAACTTTGCGAAGCACATCAAATCCGGTACGCAGATGTCCGTTCTCTTCTTCAGGGGCTGAACCCCGCCTCTTCCCTTGCCGCCCTTCGAATCGGAGAAGCGCTGCTTCTGGTCTCCCCGGCGGTTTCCGCTACGGTAACCACGCTGGCTTCGGTTTCCGTGCCCACCCCGGTTTCTTCACCGGGTGCAGTATCCTACCCGGTTTCAACTCCTTATCCCGGCTCAACATCCTATCCGGTTCCGACCTCTTATCCCGTTTCCTCTCCCGCTTTTACTGAGGCGGCGCCTGAGATTACCATTACGGTCAAGTAGATTTTTCTCTTGTTTTTTCAGGAAGACAGCAGAACAGCCGCGGTTCTGCTGTTTTTGTTTTTTCGGATATTTTCAAAAAACCTGTAAGATCCACTCCTGAATCCTGAGAGATAGGGTGAGGCGGAAAGGAAGTGACGCATTTGGAAGACAGCAAAATTATTTCTCTGTTCTATGAGCGCTCGGAACAGGCAATCGTGGAGCTGAATCAGAAATACGGTGCAGCTGTGAAAAGAACAGCGGCAAACATCTTGAAAAACAGGCTGGATGCGGAAGAATGTGCAAACGACACTTACCTCGGGGTCTGGAATACCATACCGCCTCAGAATCCGAACCCTCTGGTCAGTTATGTCTGCAAAATTGCCCGCAATATCGCCATAAACCGCTACCACGCCAACCATGCGGAAAAGCGCAACAGCAATTATGACCTTGTGCTGGACGAACTGGAAGAATGTATTCCTTCCGGCTTTGATCTGGAATCCGAGCTGGAAGCAAAAGAACTGACGGAAGCAATCAACCGCTTTCTCGCCACGCTTGAAAAGGAAGACCGCTTTCTCTTCGTCCGCCGCTACTGGTATGCGGATTCCGTATCGGACCTCTCTGCCATGACAGGCAGCAGCGCAAACCGTGTTTCCGTCCGTCTTTTCCGCCTTCGGGAAAAACTACGGAATACTTTGAAAAAGGAGGGCCTGCTTGTATGAATCGGGAACTGATCTCAAAAGCCGTTGGAAATATCGATGATCGCTTTATCGCCGAAGCTTACCGCCCCGTACCCGAGGATGCATCCCGCTCCCCGGAAAGGATTGTGCAAATGAAACCAAAACGTCTTTTTACCCTTGCTCTGGCAGCTGCGGTGATTCTCTCTCTCGGCATTGCAGCCTACGCTGTCTGGAGTATCCATACTGCCCGGCAGCAGGAGCTGCGCAGTGATTTGAAAATTGACGAGAACAACGCCGAAAGTTATGTGGAATACCAGGTGCCGGACACGGCATCCGAAGGTGTCGTCCTTCTCTCTGCCGTGAATGACGGAGAGGAAGAGCGGATCTACGTCAACGTCTCTCCTGTTTCGGAAGAGGAACTGGCAGGCTTTCCGGGGCTTCTGCACTTCTTCTGCACCATAGACGGCACCGAATACGGTGGGTTTGCTGCTCCGGCTCTGCCGGCAGATCTGTCTCTTGCAGGAGAAGTCGGCATCCACACCGCAGTGCTGGAATATGCCTACGATCGTGACAGCAGCACATTGACCCTGCAGTGTTATCTCATGACGGATATGCTGGAGAAAGCAGTGGAAGAACTCGGCACGGAATCCGTCCCTCTGAGCATTTTTGTGGCGAAAGGAGAGGAAGAACCTCGCTGCTTCGGTACTATTCCGTTCTCCCCCACCGAAAAGCAGCTCCGCTCGTTCGATTTTAATCATGCCCGCTATGTTGATCCTGAGCTTGGAAAAGAAATCGAGATCCTCGGTCTGGAGCTCACCCCTTTCACCGCCGTGTGGAAAGTAACCTACCCCGAAGCTGCCGTATTTCACACTCCGGAAGCGGATTGGGACGCCTACCGGGACTATGCATTTTTAGAAGATGAAGTCTGTGTCCAGTCGCAGATTCTCTTTTCAAACGGAACATCCTTTTCTACCGGCGGGGCTCTGACATGCCCGTATGAGGACGGTGCCGTCCATCTCCACTGCGGATGGGGAAGTGCCATCAATATTGATGAGGTTCAGCAAATTGTTCTCGGCGATCTCGTTCTCTGGGAAAAAACGGAATAATACAAAGGATCCCGCCTCGGAAGGATTTCTCTCCTCCCGGGCGGGATTCCGCATCTTCTATGAAAAAGCAATCAGCATACTTCAATCACGGTCAGAAGGCTGTCCTTCACTTGAAAACGGACGTCCCTTCCCGCAAATTCCATGCCATACACCCGCGTCTCATCATCATGGTATCGCGGGCGCGGATCGCACATCAGAACTTTTCTCAGCGCCTCCCGTTTTTCCTCCGGGATCTGTTCCAGCGTCCCTTCCGAGAATTCCACCTGCAGCGTGAAATCCGGCCTCGGCGCAAACCCATCCTTTGCATCCGGGATACAATCGGAATAAGGCAGGTACGGTTTGATGTCAAAAATCGGAGTTCCGTTCATCAGGTCGGCCCCGGAAACAAGCAGCGTCAACCCACAGCCCTTTACTTCCTCTACCGCCTCCAATTTCACGCAGGAAAGCCCCAGAAAATTTGGTCGAAAAGGAGATCGCGTGGCAAAAACCCCCTGACGGATATTTCCGCCGAACCGCGGCGGCCTCACGGTAGGGGACCACTCAGCACCCACATTTTCCGAAAACTGCCAGATCAGCCACAGATGGGAAAACTCCTCTATGCCCCGCAGAGTTTCACTCTGTCGATACTCCGGCTCAAAAACAATTCTCGCCTTCAATTCTTCCACGATACCCGATTGACGCGGGATTCCGAATTTTGTGCCGAAGTCGCTCTGTATCGTCGCGATCGGGCGAAGTTCCGCATTTGTCATAACAGTTCCTCCAGCAACATCAGCATTTTCATGGAGATGTGGTTGACCAGCATATGGAAGAATATGCTGCACCAGATGGAATTTGTCCGTTCGTAGCAGCGACAGAGCAGAAAAGCTGCCGGCAGATACTGCAGCATATAAAGCCAGTACGACGGATCTTCCATGGCATAGCCCCAGATATGATAAACAGCAAAAAGCAGCATGCTGACTGCATAAGCCGCGATTCTGTTTTTCTTTCGGATTCCGCCGAAAACAGCCCCTCGAAAAAGCACTTCTTCCGTTAAAGGTGCAAGAAACACGGCCATTGCCGTGATCGACGACAGATCCGTCTTCGCCAAATTGAGGATAGCCTCATTGTTCAGGTTGGAAACCTCTCTGCTGTGCCCGACCAGTGTTTCAATACCGGAGAGGATGCCGGATGCGCACAGGTTAAATGCCATCATCATACAGTAGCACAGCGCAATCTGCGCAATGCAGTAGAGCGGTTCATCACACAGCGGATCAAAATCTCTCCGTAAAAAGCCAAAACAGGTGAGGAGAATATACACCGCTCCGATTCCGTAGACCAGCAGATTGGCCTGGCTGTCGCTGAGGATCCCCCGGTCAAGAAGACGCATGGCAAGCCTGGGAATCAGGAAGAGGTGCATTGGGAACCAGATCAATGAAAAAATTCTCTCCCGGGCTGTCATGGTGCTGGTGAATTCCCGGATTTCCTTCTTTACCATTATGCTCTTGCCTTTTTCTGCAGTTCACCCAATAGGTTCAGGGCTTCAAGCGGTGTGATGGAGTTGAGATCTGTTGCATCCAGAATTTTTCTTACCTCATCCACACCGACGTCCACAAAGCTGATCTGTGCACTTGCCTCTCTGTGCTCCGGCAAACTGCTGACGCCCTGTGCCTCAAATTCCTTCAGGTATCCCTTCGCCTTGTTTACCACAGCATCCGGGAGCCCGGCGAGTTTTGCCACTTCAATCCCGTAGCTGTCATCGGCTGCTCCCCTGAGAATCTTTCTGAGAAAAACAAGCGTACCTCCCTGCTTCTTGGCGGAGATATTGTAATTTCGCACGCCGTCAATCTCGCCTTCCAGGGCAGACAGTTCATGGTAATGCGTGGCAAACATTGTTTTCGCTCCGAGCTTTTTCCGGTCTGCACAGTATTCCAGCACAGCCCGGGCAATTGCCATCCCGTCAAAGGTCGATGTGCCTCTTCCGATCTCATCTAAAATCAGCAGGGAAGACCCTGTGGCATACCGCAGGATATTCGCCATCTCGTTCATCTCCACCATAAAGGTAGAGTGCCCGGCTGCCAGATCATCGGAAGCGCCGATTCTTGTGAACACACGGTCAACGATTCCAATGGTCGCGGATCTCGCCGGCACAAAGGAACCCATCTGCGCCATCAGCACAATCAGAGCGGTTTGCCGCATATAAGTCGATTTTCCCGCCATGTTGGGGCCCGTGACGATTGCCACGCGGTCACTTGTCGTATTCAGGAAGGTATCGTTCGGAACGAACAGCACATCTTTCAACGTCTGTTCCACCACCGGATGTCTGCCTTCCGTGATGGAAATCGTCCCGGAGGTGTCAATTTCCGGCATGGTGTAATGGTTTCTTACGGCTGTTTCGGCAAGAGAACACAGGGTATCAAGCCTTGCAACCGCATCCGATGTTGCCTGAATTCTGCTTACTTCCGCAGCGACGCGATCCCGTATCGCAACGAAAAAGTTGTATTCCAGCTCATTGATCCGTTCCCGTGACGTCATGAGCGTGTTTTCCAGTTCCTTGAGTTCCTGTGTGAAATATCGCTCGTTTGAAACCAGCGTTTGTTTCCGGATATAGTCTGCCGGGATCTCCACATCACCGGCAGAACGTGGGATGTCGATATAGTAGCCGAACACCTTGTTATAGCCGACTTTCAGCTTTTTGATCCCCGTGCGTTCCCGCTCCCGTTCCTCGAGGTCTTTCACCATCTGTGCCCCGTTATCGCGGACGTTTCGCAGCTCATCCAGCTCCTTCGAATAACCGGGTCGAATGATACCTCCCTCCCGCACAGAAAACGGCGGCTCTTCGCATATGGCTGCATCAATGCACTGTCGGATGTCCTCCAGAACGTCCATAGCCCCGATCTCCCGCAGTTCCATGCAGTGAAAAGCTGCAAGAATCGTCCGAATTGCCGGGAGTGCTGCGCAGCAATTGGCAAGCGTCCGCAAATCTCTGCCGCCTGCCGTGCCATATACACACCGGCCTACGAGCCTTTGCATATCGCTGATTTCTTTGAGCTTCAGCAGCAGTTCCGCACGGTTCACATTGTCGTTTACAAGCTCGCCCACAGCGGCAAGCCGGCGCCTGATTGCCACGGCAGAGAGCAGAGGGCGTTCCACCCATGCCCGCAGCAGACGTGAGCCCATAGGCGTTTTGGTTCGATCCAGAACCCACAGCAGCGAACCTCTTTTTTCCCCGCTGCGCAGTGCTTCCGTCAGCTCCAGATTACGCCTCGTCGTCCAGTCCATCTCCATGTATTTCCCGCCGTTGAAGATATCCAGACGGCTGACATGACTCAGTTCAAACTTCTGTGTTTCATCGATATATTGCAGAAGGGCTCCCACTGCACACACTGCACCTTCGGCATCCTGCAATCCTGCCTCTTCTGCCGATCGGTAGGAAAACTGTGTACACATTCTCTCTGCGGCACCGGTGTATGCGAATTTTTCTTCTCCGGTTTCCGGCATCGCATTCAGTTTTTCCGCGAGGAACGCCGTAATCTGCCTGTTTTGTGCTGCCTCCGGGGAGAGAAGCGCTTCGCGGGGAGAAAACCTGCCCATCTCATTGAGAATATGGCTGACGGCATCTTCCTCAAACGCAGCGCAGCACATTTCGCCGGTTGTGATATCGCAGAAAGCGATACCCCCTTTTTGCCCGTTGAGCGAGACTGCACAAATATAATTGCTGCGATTTTCCTCCAACATCGAGCTTTCCGTCACGGTTCCGGGGGTGATCACCCGGATGACATCCCGCTTTACAAGCCCTTTTGCCAGGGCAGGGTCTTCCATCTGCTCACAAATGGCGACTTTATGCCCTTTCGCGATCAGTTTTGCAATATACGTCTCCGCTGCATGATACGGCACGCCGCACATGGGAGTGCGTTCTTCCGGGTTTTCCACATTCCTGTCTCTGGTGGTCAGAGCAATGTCCAGATCTTTTGAGGCAACATAGGCATCTTCATAAAACATTTCATAGAAATCGCCCAGCCGGAAAAACAGAAGACAATCCTGGTATTGCTCCTTTATTTCCAGATATTGCCTTTTCATCGGTGTCAGTTCAGCCATTCTTTTTCCTCTCTCTGCAAAACATTCCTCTGAAATTTCTCTCTCTGAAGGCCAAGGAAGGGCATTCCGGTTGTTTATTCCACTTCGCCATATAATGCCCAGGTATTCCCGCCGGTAATCACAACATTCCGAAACTGGCCGATCAGCTCTGCCTCCCCTTTCAGATGCACAAGCCTGCCTCCGTTTGTGCGGGCGGACAGATTGTACTCATCCCTGCCCGTCTCTCCGTCAATCAGCACTCTCTGATGTGTGCCGATATAGGCGGCGTGCTTTTCTCCGGAAATTCGATTGGCCACCTCGGTCAGGCGGTCAAAATGCTTCTGCTTTTCTTCGCGGGTAAAGGGATCCGGCATGGAAGCTGCCGGTGTGCCGACACGTTTGGAATAAATAAACGTGAACATGGCATCAAAGCGTACTTCCTCGCAAAGGCTGATGGTCTCCTCGAATTCTTCTTCCGTTTCCCCCGGGAATCCGACAATGATATCCGTCGTCAGGACAAGATCCGGCATGTACTGTCTGGCAAGTTGTACCTGCGTAAGATATTTTTCCCGGTCGTAGTGGCGGTTCATCGCCTTCAGGATCCTGTCGTTTCCGGCTTGAACCGGAAGGTGAAGCTGGTGAGCACATTTTTCACACTCCGCCATCGTGCGGAAGAGTTTTTCTGTTGCATCCTTCGGGTGGCTCGTCATAAACCGGATCAGAAAATCTCCGGGGATGTCATTCACCATTCGGATCAGATCTGCAAAATCTGTTTCACTGTCCAGATCTTTTCCGTAGGAATTAACATTCTGCCCGAGTAAAGTAATATCCTTATATCCGGCTGCTACCAGCTGGCGTGCTTCCGCTAAAATATCCTCCGGCAGACGGGAGCGTTCCCGACCGCGCACATAAGGCACAATGCAGTAAGTACAGAAGTTGTTGCACCCGTACATGATGGAGAGCCAGGCTTTTACTTTGCCGTCTCTTCTCAGGGGAATTCCTTCCGTCACGGCTCCGTCGTCCCTTGCCGTTGCAAAGACACGTTTATGCCTGGTCATTACGTCCAGCAGCAGTTCGGGAAATCGCCAGAGTTCGTGCGGTCCAAACACCAGATCTACAATCGGATAGGATTTTTTAATTTTTTCGGTCATGTGCTCCTGCTGCACCATGCAGCCGCACACCGCAATGATCTGTTCCGGCTTCGCCTTTTTTGTGTGGTTAAGCGCCCCGACGTTTCCGAGAACGCGCATTTCCGCATGTTCTCTCACTGCGCAGGTATTCACCACGATTACATCTGCCTCAAACTCATTCTGGGTAAAACCGTATCCCATCTCAGCAAGATACCCTCTGATTTTTTCACTGTCGGCTTCATTCTGCTGACAGCCCTAGGTATCCACCATAGCGAGCGGATGCGCTCTGGAAGCATTGATGCGTTCGAATATTTCTTCACAGAGTGCTCTCTGTCGCGCGATTTCCTCCGCGCTGATGGTTTGCCGTTTATACATGCTGTTCCTCCGTCTTCCTTTTTGCCGTAGTTGTTTATTATACTCTCATTTCACCCCTTAATTCAAACCTTTCTTGCAGAAAACCGGAAAAACTTTAAGATTTTTCCAAAAAAGCTCAAATTATGTGTGCAACTCTCTGAAGAATATAGTATAATACCGTCATTGACAGGATTTTTCTTTTGAGGAGGGCTTTTAAATGGGAGAAATATATGTCACCGGTCACCGCAACCCCGATACCGATTCGATTGCCGCCTCCATTGCTTATGCCAATCTGCGCAACGCAATAGGCGACAGGGAATATAAAGCAGTCCGTATCGGTTCCATCAATGACGAAACCCGTCACATTCTCGATCTCCTGGGCCTCGATCCTCCACCGTTTGTTAAAGATATGCGCACACAGGTCAGTGATCTTGATTTTGACACCCCTCCTGAACTGAATGCCTCCGTACCCATCAATCTTGCATGGAATACCATGCGCAACAATGAAGTAGCCTCTCTCCCCATCTTAAATGATGACGGCACTCTTTACGGTGTCATTTCCGCGGGGGATATTGCCTCCTTCGATATGCAGACTGTCTATTCCAGCCAGGTGGATGAGCTTCCGCTTTTTAACCTGTTAAGCGTCATCGAAGGGCGCGTTGTCAATGAGCTGTACAATACAGTCAATTCCGTCTCCGGGAATGTGGTCGTCGCTCTCCCTTCGGCTTTTGAAAGCGGCCGCTGCAAAGACGGCATTCTCATTTGCGGCAATCAGCCCGATGCCGTGGAGCGCGCCATCGGTCATGGCGCCGGCTGCGTCATACTCTGCCAGGCGGAGGTGAAGCCGGAATGGGCATCTTTGGAAACTCCGTGCATCATCTCGTCACCGCTTGACGGCCGGATTGTCTCCCGCGTCATCTATCAGGCACAGCCGATCAAAACAATCTGCCACACGGAAAACATCGTCTGCTTCCATCTCAGTGATTATCTGGATGACGTGCGGGAAGTGCTTCTCGAGAGCCGCTTCCGCGCTTATCCGGTTCTGGATGAAAACGAGCACGTTGTCGGCACACTTTCCCGTTTCCATCTGCTTCGCCCGCGCCGCAAGAGAGTTGTGCTGGTGGATCATAACGAAGCAGCCCAGTCTGTTGTCGGGCTGGATCAGGTTGAGATCATGGAGATCATCGACCACCACCGCCTCGCCGACATTCAGACGACCATGCCTGTTTCCGTACGCAATGAGCCGGTCGGCAGCACCAACACCATTCTCACTTCCATGTATCAGGAATACGGTGTGATTCCGTCTCCCAAGATTGCCGGTTTGATGGCAGCCGCCATTCTCTCTGATACGGTCATGTTCAAGTCTCCCACCTGCACGAAAAAAGACATCGCCATGGCGGAACGCCTCTCCAAAATTGCCGGCATCTCCATTGAGCAGCTCGGCAAAGAGCTATTCTCGAGTTCCGGTACTGCAGAGAAATCCGCCGAAGAACTCATGCGGATGGACTATAAGCTCTTCCACATCTCGGGGCAGAGCCTCGGCGTCGGGCAAATCACCTGTGCCGACTCTTCCGCGCTGCTTTCCCGCAAGGAGGAATTCCTGACCGTTATGGAAAAGCTTCGTGACATGCAGGAGCTGGATATTGTCATCCTGATGCTGACAGACGTTCTGCTGGAGGGCTCTTACCTGATCTATCTCGGCAACGACGATGTCATGCAGCAGGCTTTCAATGTTACTCCCAAAAACCATGAAATGTTTCTGCCCGGTGTTATGAGCCGTAAAAAACAGATCATCCCCATGCTGACAGCACTTTGGGGATAAGGAGGACAATCGATCATGAGCAAGCCCGTCATCATCACTGCAGACAGCACCTGCGATCTATCGCCGGAACTGTGTTCCCGCTATCAGATTCATGTAATCCCCCTCACGATCACTCTCGGAGATTCCACTTTTCTGGACGGGGAATCTTTCACGCCTGCAGACATGTATGTTCGATACCGTGCAGACGGAACCCTGCCAAAAACTTCCGCTCCCAGCGTTCAGGATTTTCTTGATTTCTTCCGCCCCTTTGTCGAGCAGGGATATGAACTCGTTCATCTCGACATCAGCGCAGAACTCTCCAACACCTACAATGCTGCGCGTCTCGCAGCTTCGGAATTGAGCGGTGTCTATGTAATTGACAGCACCATGCTCTCCACCGGCATCGGGCTTCTTGCAATCGAGGCTGCCGAATGCCGTGACCGCGGCATGAGCGCTTTTGATCTTGCGGTACATCTCAGTGATCTCAGAAGCAAGGTTTCCACCAGTTTTGTGCTCGACACCCTCGAATTCATGTGGAAAGGCGGACGCTGCACCGGCGTCACCGCCTTCGGCGCCAATCTGCTGAAAATCAAACCGGGGCTGGAGATGCGAAACGGTAAACTGGAAGTCTATAAAAAATATCGCGGCAACATGGCTCGAGTCTACAAGCAATACATTACCGAACGCCTTTCCGGAAAGAAAGTTCGCCCGGGTCATGTCTTCCTCACGGAATCCGGTGAAGTGGAGCCTGCCGTGCTGGAAGAGCTGACAGCGCTCATCAAACAGCTCACCGGCTGTAAAGAAGTCCACCACACGGTTGCCGGGTGCACGGTTTCCTCCCACTGCGGGCCGAAGACGCTGGGTGTTCTCTTTATTGAAGAATAGGTTTTGACAATGAAAGATAAAAAAGAAGTCTGGCGCGCGGTCAAATTCACGCTCTTTTCAGCCAGTGCCGGCATCATCGAGATGGTGTCTTTCGCCCTTCTCAATGAGCTGACTTCCTGGAGTTACTGGCCCTGTTATCTGATTGCGCTGGTGCTCTCCGTTCTTTGGAATTTTACACTGAACCGGAAGTTCACTTTCCGCTCCGCCAACAATGTCCCATTAGCCATGCTGAAGGTGGCCCTCTATTATGCCGTGTTCACACCGGTATCCACTATTCTGGGAAACTTCCTCGCAGAGAAGTTGCTCTGGAATGAATATGTAGTCACCATTCTCAACATGGTTCTGAATTTCGTCACGGAGTATCTGTATGACACTTTCGTCGTCTTCCGCGGCACTATTGACACCAATGACCTTGCTCAAAAAGAGCAGAAAAAATCGGCCGAATCATAACGGCCGGTTTTTTGCTGTTTTTCGATCTGATCAACTGCGGGCTTCCGCAATTTTCCGGTTGATGGCTTCCACCACCGCGGATGGCTCAAAACCGTGCACTGCACAGGCATCTTCCAGGCTCTCGCCCTGGGAAGCCGGGCAGCCGAGACAATGCATACCGATTGCGAAAAGCACATCGATTGCTTCCGGATAGGTGTTGACGATCTCGCCCACCAAGGTTTCTCTTGTTACATATACTTCGTCCATAACGGTATCCTTTCTTTGGCCGGGAAACACCCGGTTCTTTTTTTATTCTATCCTAACTCCACCTGCATTGCAAGATGAAAATCCAATCTCAGATGATTTTCTTCTTTTTTCTGCCGGAACTTCTGCTTGACTTTCCTGCTTCTCCCTTTATAATAGATTAAGAAACTGTAAAGAAAAGAGCAAAAACATGCATTATGATTATTTAATTGTAGGCGCCGGGCTCTTCGGCGCCGTATTTTGTGAACGGGCCAGTGCAGCCGGCAAACGTGTCCTGGTTCTTGAAAAGAGAAATCACATCGGCGGAAACACATACACCAAAGAAATCGAAGGCATTCAGGTTCATCAATACGGCGCTCACATTTTTCATACCAATGATCCTGCTGTGTGGTCGTACATCAACCGCTTCGGCGAGTTCAACCGGTATACCAATTCCCCCGTTGCCAATTATCACGGAGAACTGTATTCCCTGCCTTTCAACATGTATACCTTCAACAGGATGTGGGGCGTCACAACACCCCAGGAAGCGGAAGAGGAAATCAGGCGTCAACGGGAAAAGGCAGGCATTTCGCAGCCCCGCAATCTGGAGGAACAGGCCATCTCTCTCGTCGGCCAGGATATTTATGAAAAGCTTATCAAAGGATATACCGAAAAGCAGTGGGGGCGATCCTGCACGGAACTGCCCGCCTTTATTATCCGCCGTCTTCCCGTTCGCTTTACATTTGACAACAACTATTTCAACGCGCGGTTTCAGGGTATTCCCATGGAGGGTTACACCGCTCTTGCTGAGAAATTGTTCTCCGGAGCCGAGATCCGCCTGAATACGGATTATCTGGACAACAAGCCTTATTGGGACAGCCTCGCCGATACCGTAATCTATACCGGTGCTATTGATCGCTATTTCGGCTATCCCCTCGGTCCGCTGCAGTATCGCAGCGTCCGGTTTGAAACAGAAGTTCTTGATCTGCCGAACTATCAGGGCAATGCCGTCATCAACTACACTGATCGTGAAACGCCGTACACACGCATTATCGAACACAAACATTTTGTATTCGGTACGCAGCCTAAAACAGTGATCTCCCGGGAATACAGCGCAGAATGGCAGCCGGGTGAAGAACCGTATTATCCTGTTAATGATGACGCCAACAATGCGCTCTACGAACAGTACCGTGCTCTCGCCGAAGAGGAAAAGAATGTCTTCTTCTGCGGGCGACTCGGGGAATACCGTTATTATGATATGGATGTAGTCATTGCACGCGCGCTGTCCCTCGCGGAATCCCTCCTGCAAGGAAAAAGGAGCAACCCATGAAACTTCTCACTGTAACCATTCCCGCTTATAATTCGCAGGATTATCTTGCCGCCTGTGTGGAAAGCATCCTCCCCGGCGGAGACCGCCTTGAAATAATCATCATTGACGACGGTTCCAAAGACGCAACCGGCGCCATTGCAGATTCCTATGCGGAAAAGTATCCTTCTATTGTGCGTGTCATTCACCAGGAAAACGGAGGCCACGGCGAAGGAATCAATCAGGGGCTCCGCCATGCCACGGGAAAATATTTCAAAACCGTTGACAGTGATGATACGTTGAGCCGCGATCTGATCCCCTTTCTGGATGAGCTGGAGGCATGTGACAAAGCCGGCGGAGTAGACCTGTTTCTGACCAATTATCATTACGTCCATGCTGACGGAAAAGGAGACCGTTCCATCCGTTTTTCCAATGCGCTCCCGGACGGCCGCATCTTCACCTGGGAGGAAACCCGCCCTTTCCGCCCGGATCAGATTCTTATGATCCACACCTGCACCTTCCGTACGGAGGTACTGCGCTCCACCGGCCTTGTAATGCCGAAGCATACCTTCTATGAAGACAATTATATGATCTACGGCAACCTCAAAAACGTCCACCGGTTGTATTACAAAAACTGTGACCTCTACCTGTATGCAATCGGGCGCGAAGGGCAGTCGGTCCAGGAAGACGTCATGAAGCGCCGCTATCCGCATCAGATTAAGGCAACGGAGCTCTGCTTTACGGCGTTCCATCTGGATGATATTCCGGAAAAGCGGAAACGCGCCTATCTCCGGCATGAGATGTTCATCATGTTCGGAATCTCGATTCTTTTCACCCGCCTGAACCGAACAGAACAGGCAGATCAGGACATTGAGAAGATGTGGGAAACCTGTCGCGCCTACGACAGAAAATGGGCTGACTATTTCCGTTGGAAGTCTCCTCTTCGGCTGGTTTGCATTCCCGGAAAGCACGGCAGAGCCTACGTCCGGACTTTTTACCGCATTGCCCATCGAATTGTTCGCTTTAACTGAATCACGGGAGACCGGATCAATCCGGCCTCCCGTTTTTGTTACGCTCAATACCCAATGGTGTTTTTCTTAATCCAGTAGAAAATCAGCATATGCACCGGATAGATCAGATAGAAAAGGATGGAAGCTGTTTTTCCTTTCAGAAATCCTCTCTTTCCGTTATAAAGCCCGATCGGGAGAAAAGCCAACCCGGCCTGCCAGCGGCTGTTGAGAAAACAGGCCCCAACCACGGCCTGAAAGAGCGGCTGTTCCCGAAGCAGATAGAGCATCAGAATAAAGCCGTATCCGCTGCTGCCGTAATCCGCTTTCAGCACAGAGGCAAGCACAAACGTCGCCAGAAGGAAAAGAATCGATTTCGGGTCTTTTCCTCCTTCCTCTCTGATCTTTTCCACGAGGCACAGCCCAAGGTACCCCAGCAGAAGGGTAAAAAACACATTCTGCGTTTCATATTGCCACTTTGCGGCATGCAACAGATTCCACGGCAACTCGGAAAGAACGGCAAAAAGCGCCAACCGGATTCCGTACCGCTCCCGGTTGCTGGTATGTAGGAATCCTTCCACCAGCAGGAAGGCATAGATCGGGAAAGAGATTCTGCCGATCAGGCGCATCACTGTATAGAGCATCAGCCTGTTTTTCCCGATATGCCAGACAATCGATGCCGTGCTGCGCGGAAATGTCGCTCCGATATGATCGATCAGCATCGTCACCACGGCAAGAACTTTTAATCCGCTTCCGCTCAGGCAGCGGTATTTTTTTGGAATGAGTACAAATTCTTCCATCATTTCTCCTGTTACAGCCTGCTTCGATGAGGCAAAGAGGCGAGCGCATCAAAGCCGTAAAGCAAGGCTCTTTTATCATGGCAATCCGAGGAGAAAATCAATTCCTTTCCTGCTGAAAGCCACCGTTCCAGAATCCGCTTTTCCGGATACGGCTGTGTGCGATATCCCCGTGCCATTGCCCCGGTGTTGACCTCCAACAGACAGGGTGTTTTCAGCAGTTCCTCCAAAGCGGCATCCGCCGCTGCCCGATAACGGGGATGGCTGACATCAAAATAATGCCCTTCCTCATTGTACTTCGTAATCAAATCGAAATGAGCAATAATATCACAGTGGGTTTTCTCATACACTTTGGCTACAAGAGCATAATAGTCTTCCGCCAGGGCATATGCATCCCCGCCATAGATTTCGTACAGAAGTGTACAAAAGCCCTCCCGGCTTTCATCCACAGCGTACTTTTTCCCCTCTTTCTCCACATAGTGAACTGCTCCGATCACATAATCGAAAAGGGAGAGATCAATCCTGGAAAAAATATCCTGTTCAATCCCAAGCCGGATTGTAATCCGATTTCGGTATTTCTCCTGAAGGGCACGGATTTCCCTGCAATATTCAAACGTTCCCTGTTCACTCATGCAGTAGGGGCCGTCTTCCTTCAGATAGGAATGCCCGGAGAATCCGATCTCCGGGCAACCGAGGCGGATGGCCTCGGCAACCAATTCTTCGGGGCTGTCTGCCCCATCACAAAATGTCGTATGAGTATGGTAATTGGACTCCATCAAACCATCTTCTCCTGCTTCACCTTGTGATCAATTATATGGCGGGAGGCAAGTTCTTTACGAATTTCCTCCGGAGAAATGCCGAGTTCTGCCATCATCACCAATACATGATAGGCAAGATCCGCTGTCTCATAGACCGTCTCCGCACGATCTCCTCCCTTTCCGGCAATGATGACCTCTGTGCACTCCTCTCCGACCTTCTTGAGGATTTTATCAAGCCCTTTCCGGAAAAGATAACTGGTGTAAGACCCTTCCGGAAGCTCCTGCTTCCGGGAAAGAAGAAGCTCATAGAGCGTATTGAGGGTAAAAGAGTCTTCCCTCTGCTCCTCATCCGGTAAAAGCGGGCGGGAAAAACAGGAGTCCGTGCCGAGATGACAGGCAGGCCCGTCCTTATGCACTTTCACGAGAAGGGCATCCGCATCACAGTCTGCCGTAATGGAGACAATATGCTGGTAGTTTCCGCTTGTCTCTCCCTTCAGCCACAGTTCCTGCCGGGATCTGCTCCAGAAACAGGTCAGCTTCTTTTCCAGTGAAATTGCAAGGCTTTCCCGGTTCATATAAGCGAGGGTCAAAACCTTTCCGCTGTCTGCATCGGTTACAATGGCGGGTATCAATCCGTCTTTATCAAATTTCAGTTCCTCAATCTGAATCATTTCCATCACACTCTCCTCACCGGGATTCCGTTTTCTGCAAGGGTTTGCTTCAAAGCCGGGATCCGAACTTCTCCGAAATGAAAAATAGATGCCGCGAGCCCTGCATCAACGCTCGGAACCTCCCGGAACAGTTCCACGAAACTGGAGATTCCGCCCGCTCCGCCGGACGCTACAACCGGAACCTCAACCCGGATCGCCTGCAGCATTTCCAGATCAAAGCCTTTTTTCACCCCGTCGGTATCAATTGAATTCAGCACAACTTCCCCGGCTCCGAGATTGATTCCCCGGCGGATCCATTCGATCGCATCCAGGCCGGTATCAACCCGCCCTCCGTGGGAAAAAACACGAAAGCCGCCATCCACCCGTTTGACATCCGCTGAGAGCACTACACACTGGCTGCCGTACTTCTTTGCAGCTTCCTCAATCAGGGCAGGATTCCGAATCGCACCTGAATTCACACTGACTTTATCGGCACCGCATTTCAAAACACGGTCAAAATCCTCAATGGTATTGATCCCTCCCCCGACTGTAAGCGGAATAAAGATATGCTCTGCCACAGCGCGAAGACAATCTGTGAAAAGGCGCCGTCCTTCAACACTTGCCGTGATATCATAGAAGACGAGCTCATCGGCTCCGTCATCGGAGTAGAAAGAGGCAAGCTCCACCGGGTCCGAAACATCATTCAACCCTTCAAAATTCACACCTTTGACAACTCTTCCGTTTCGCACGTCAAGGCAGGGGATAATTCGTTTTTTCAGCATGCTTCCGCCTCCTTCAGCGCCTCCGGGAGAGATACTTTTCCGCTGTAATAGGCCTTTCCGAGAATCGCACCCGCCATTCCGAGGCATCGCAGCGTGCGAAGATCTTCCAGCCCGGATACTCCGCCGGACGCTATCAGATCAATCGTAAAGCGTTGATTCAAACTCTCATACAGGGCATGATTGCTGCCGCCGAGCATTCCGTCTCTGGAAATATCGGTGCAGATCACGGTTCGGACTCCGAGTTCCGTCAGATGCTGAAAAAAAGCTTCTGCCGTCCACTGGCTCTGTTTTTCCCATCCGCGCACAGCAACAGAACCGTCAAGCAAATCCACTCCGACAGCTATGGCATCTCCGTATCGGTCCAAAGCTTCCTGCAAAAGCGCTTCCTGTTCCACGGCAGCTGTTCCCAGGATTACGCGGGATATCCCAGAGGCGAGGTACCGGCGAATCGTTTCCATGTCACGGATTCCGCCTCCCACCTCGAGGAAGATCCCGGTCCGTTTTACAATCTGCTCAATGATGGGCAGGTTTGCCGTGCTGCCATATCGAGCCCCTTCCAGATCCACTACATGCAGATGGGAGGCTTCTTCTTCCTTGATGCGAATCGCCCGCGCGACAGGATCCCGATCATAAACGGTAACCCGATCAAACCGGCCTTTTTCCAGCCTGACAACCTGCCCCTGGTAGAGATCAATAGCAGGATAGAGGATCATACTTCCACCTCACAGAACGCCTTCAGAATGGACAGGCCTACTTTTCCGCTCTTCTCGGGATGGAACTGACATCCCATTACATTTCCCTGCGCAACCGCCGCTGTCAGTTCTCTCCCGTAATCACAGGAAACAATCAAACTGTCTTCACAATCGGCGGCATAGTAGGAGTGGACGAAATACACGCAATCGCCCTCTTTTACATCCCGCAGGAGAGGGTGGCTGCGCTTGATGATCAGAGAATTCCATCCCATCTGGGGGATTTTCAGTGCTTCCGGAATCGTCCCCTTCATGGGGATAATGCTTCCGCGAAGCAACCCGAGGCCGGGATGCTCCCCGAATTCATAACTTTTTTCAAACAGGAGCTGCATACCCAGGCAAATACCCAGCAAGGGTTTTCCGGAAGCAGCCTCTTCCCGTACAAGGGTATCCAGGCCCGATTTCCGCAGTTTTTCTGCTGCATCCCCGAAAGCCCCGACACCGGGCAGGATAATACGCTCAGCAGCCCTGATCTTTTCCGGGTCTGATGTCACAATTGCCGCCTTATCCAGACTTTTCAGGGAAGAACACAGAGAGAAAAGATTGCCAACCCCATAATCTACAATTGCAAGCATTACAGAACTCCCTTTGTGCTCGGTATGGCATCCGGGTTCGCCTGATCCACTGCCAGCGCCGCTTTCAGGCTGCGCCCCGCTGCTTTGAAACAGGCTTCTATGATATGGTGGGAATTTTTGCCTGCAATCTGACGCAGATGCAGGGTGACTCCCGCTTCACGCGCAAAGGCGATAAAGAACTCTTCACATAATTCCGTGTCAAACGTGCCGACTTTTTCTGTTGGAATGGCCAGTTCACCGTAGAATCCGCCCCTGCCGGAGAGATCCGCAGCACAAAGCACGAGCGCCTCATCCATCGGCAGAAGAATGCTGCCATAACGGACGATACCCCGTTTCTCCCCCATCGCTTCCCGGAATGCCTGCCCGAGACAGATGGCGATATCCTCCGTGGTATGGTGAAAGTCTACCTCGGTATCACCCTTGCAATACACACTCAGATCAAAGCACCCGTGGCGGGCAAAAAGCGTAAGCATATGATTCAGGAATCCGCAGCCGGTGTCTATTTCTGCCTTGCCGGTGCCATGCAGGCTCAGGCTGAGTTGGATTTGAGTCTCCGAAGTTATCCGTTCCATGCCTCTTCCTCCTTCAAAATTGCTTTGATCTCATGCAGCAGTGCTTTCATCTGGTCCAGCGTGCCGATGGTAATACGAACATAGTCCGAAATGCGTGGTTTTTCAAAATGCCGCACCAGAATCCCCCGTTCTTTCAGCTTTCGATACAGTCTCCCGCCGTCAATCCGGGAAGATCTTGCAAAAAGGAAATTTGCTTTCGATTCCGGCACAAAAAATCCGAGATCACAGAGCGCAGAGGCTGTGTAGCTTCTGTTCTCCATAATCGTGCGGGCATTGGCCTGATAGTAGGCATCCTCCCGCAGAGCGGCAATTCCCGCTGCTGCTGTCATGCGGTTGACATTATAGGGATTCGTAGAATATTTGAGTGTGTTGAGATCCCCAATCAGTGCTTCACACCCGGCAGCGAAGCCAAGGCGGGCTCCTGCCATAGATCGTGACTTGGAAAATGTTTGAATGACCAGCAGATTGTCATATCGGTCAATCAGCGGCAAAACCGACTCTGCTCCGAAAT
Organism: Oscillospiraceae bacterium; assembly: GCA_017469115.1. Classification (GTDB taxonomy): domain Bacteria; phylum Bacillota; class Clostridia; order Oscillospirales; family Oscillospiraceae; genus Limivicinus. Next base: position 8,291 of record JAFUGY010000070.1, on the reverse strand, counting down.
CAACATAAGCCTCATCCACTACCAGCACACAGTCCCGACGCTTTTGAAGCAACTGTTCGATTTCTTCCGCAGTTTTGGCAAGTCCGGTGGGTGCATTGGGGTTTGCCAGAAATACGGTGCCTTTTTTGTCCGGAAGGTCTTCCAGGCAGAAGCTGAGATCCTCCCGCAGCGGGATTTCCTGATAGGGAAGTCGATTGAGGCTGGCATAAACCGGGTAAAAACCATAGGTGATATCCGGAAAAAATGCAGGGCAATTCTCGTCACAAAATGCCATAAAAGCAAAATTCAGCAGCTCATCCGAACCGTTCCCGACAAGGAGCTGTTCCGGTCTCAAAGCATAATGTGTTGCAAGTGCCTCTCTCAGGAGGCGGCTTTCCGGATCGGAATACAGCTGCAAACGCTGCGCTTCTTCCGTCACAGCTTTCAGCACCCCCGGAGAGGGTGGGAAGGGCGATTCATTGGTATTCAGTTTGATATACTTCCGCCCCTGCGGCTGCTCTCCCGGCGTATAAGGGGTGAGTGCTGTATAGCGGGAGGAGAAAAAACGGCTCATGGCTCATCCTCCCGGAAGCGGGAAAGAATGCTACGTGCGTGGCCGATCAGATCCTCTTTTTCCGCAAATTGAACGATGGAAGGGGCAATCGCATGCAGTGCATCCTCTGTATAATAAGTAAACTGGGACGCTGTGACAAAATCGTCTACGGAAAGGGGAGAGCTGAAGCGTGCAGAGCCTCCCGTGGGTAACGTATGATTCGGCCCTGCCATATAGTCTCCCAGCGGTTCCGGGCTGAATCGGCCGAGAAAGATGGAGCCCGCATTGCGCACCCGTGGCAGGTAAGACATCGGGTTTTCTACACAGAGTTCCAGATGTTCCGGTGCAATCAGATTTGCAAGGGAAAGTGCCATGTCCATGGTTCCGTCCGTCAGGATGATCATGCCGTTATTCTCCAAAGAAGCCGAAGCAATCTCTCTTCTCGGCAAAACGGCAAGCTGGCGCTCGAGTTCCTGTGCCACTGCTGCAGCAAGTTCCCTGCTGCCTGTAATCAGCATTGCAGAGGCATCGGGGTCATGCTCGGCCTGTGCCAGCATATCGGCAGCCAGAACGGCAGGAGAATTCTTCTCATCCGCCACGATCAGAACTTCGCTCGGCCCTGCCACAGTGTCGGTAGAGACAAGGCCGTGCACCTGTTTTTTTGCTTCGGCTACGTAAGCATTACCCGGCCCGACGATTTTATAGACTTTGGGAATGCTCTTTGTGCCGTAGGCAAGAGCCGCAATCGCCTGTGCCCCACCGACTTTGAAAATCTTCTCGATTCCGGCAACGTGTGCCGCTGCAAGAATAGCCGGATTCACTTTTCCATCTCTGCCGGGCGGGGTGACCATGATGATCTCCTCACACCCTGCAATACGGGCCGGGATCAGATCCATCAGCACAGTCGATGGGTAAGCCGCCGTACCGTTTGGCACATACATGCCAACCTTCTCAATCGGGCGGAAGATTTTCCCGAGAACAACACCGTTTTCTTCCGTAATCATAATATTGCTGCGCTTCTGTGTCTCATGATAACGGCGAATATTCTCTGCTGCTTTTTTCAGCACCGCAAGGAACGATTCCTCCACCTGTGCAAGCCCTTCCCGGTATTCTTCCGGAGTCACGGCAAGGCTCTGCAAAGAAACACGGTCAAACTTCTCGGTATACCGAAAAAGGGCATCATCCCCCTCACGGTGTACGGTATCAAGGATTTCGGAAACCGTAGCAGAGACATCTGCGTGGCTTCCGCGAGGCTTTGTCATCTCCTCCGGTGTACTTTCGTCAGCATTGATAATTCTGATCATATCCGTCCTCCCCTTGCTGTTTGCACATTTACTTCTTTTCCCAGCTTCCTTGTCAGGGCTTCGATTTCATCCCGCTGAAAGCGGTATGCCGCAGGATTGGCAACAAGCCTTGCGCTGATGGGGCAAACCTCTTCCAAAACAGACAGCCCGTTCTCGGCAAGCGTTCTGCCGGTTTCCACAATATCCACAATCACATCCGAAAGGCCGAGAATCGGGGCAAGCTCAATTGAGCCGTTGAGCTTGATCAGTTCCACATCTCTGGACTTTCCTGCATAAAATTCCCCTGCGATCCGCGGAAACTTCGTGGCAACCCGCAAAACGGTTCTTCGATCATCGCGGAAATCCGAAGGCCCGGCAACACACATCCGGCAGATACCGGTTTTCAGATCGAGCAATTCATAAAGTTCCGGAGAATACTCCAGTATGATATCTTTCCCGGCGATCCCCAGATCCGCTGCTCCTCGTTCTACATAAATCGTCACATCATGAGGTTTTACCCAGAAATACCGTACTCCGGCTTCCGTATTTTCAAAGATTAAACGTCTGTCCGGCTGCTCCAGTGCAGGGCAGGGATATCCCGCCTGTTTCAGCATCCTGTAAACGTGCTCGCCAAGCCGCCCCTTGGGCAAAGCGATATTAAGCATGGCCTGCCTCCTTCCGCAGATCCAGAACCTGAGCAAACTGCCCCTCTGCTCTACGCTGAGCGCTCACGCTTTTGCCCTCTCTGCGCATGGCATCTGCAGCAGCCTGCAGCTCTTTCGGGTCTGTTTCCGCATCATACAGCAACAGCACATCTGCCTCTACATCCTCCTGCGGTCGAAGCAGCTGCTCCAGAAGGCTAATATATACGGCAAATCCTGCAGCAGCTCCTTTCCGGTCCATTCGGGTAAGCAGGCTGTCATACCGGCCGCCGGACAAGAGCTTTTCCGAAACACCGCGTACAAATCCCTGAAAGACGAGGCCGTTATAATAGTGAATGTCATTGATGACGGAAAAATCAAACTGAGTCCGATCCTCTGTTCGGGAAGAAAGTTCTGCAAGCAAGCGCAACTCCTGCATCACGTCTTCCTCCAGCCACGATAGTTCAAGCGCACCCAGTTTCTCCGGTAAGTGTGCCAGAGGGCAGGACAGGGTAAGCAGTGCTTCCACATCCCGCAGCAGACCGGTGTTCCAAGCCCGCTCCTCAAAGAACGCGGAAAGCTCGTGGAGATTCCGTGCAGCGATCAAACTGAGAAGCTGCTTCTGCTGTAGCTCGCTTGCATGAAGCATACCGAACAGCGATTTCAGAATTCCAAGATGAGAAAAGCACAGCACACTGTTTTCCGATACAATACGCAGGCTCGCGTCCGCCAATTGAAGGACCTCAAAGAGGCCGTAAGAATCCAGATCTCCGATGCATTCCAGCCCGCACTGCAGAATCTCCCGGAACTGCCCGTCACTGCCGGACGGACGATACACATTTTCCTGATAGTAAAGCCTTTCCACCCGGTTTTCACGAAATTGCGCACTTTTGACGATAGAAAGCGTCACATCGGGTTTCAGCGCCAGCAATTCTCCGTTGGCATCATTAAAAGTGATAATCCTGTCGCTGACCAGAAAATCTTTATTCCCGGCATATAATTCATATTTTTCAAACTTACTCATCCTGTACGGGCGATACCCATACTGTCTGTACAGCCTGCGAAGCTGAAAAAGAAGCCTCTCCTCCGGAAGCAGGCTCATCTCTTCCGCTTGCTCCGCCTTCTGCTGTTCTCCCCGGTTTTTCATCGCTTTCCTCGCTTCATCGATTTATCAAGCTAAAGTATTATATGCAAAACACGTCCTTCTGTCAAGTGGGAATCCGGATCCGCCTGACCGATCGGGACACTGCCGCGAAAAAAGACTTGCTTTTTTCCCGTTCATCCCCTATACTTTTCCCAAGCCCGTAATGACAAATTATAAACATAATTGGTTGAGAAACTATATCATAAAGAGGATAAGACAATGGAAATACGAAAGGCAACCCTGTTTGATATTCCGGGCGTTGCAAAGCTCTATGAGGAAATACATCATGCAGAAGAAACCGGAAAAATGACGACAGGCTGGATTCGCGGCATTTATCCAACCCGCACAGTCGCAGAAGCCGCCTTGCAGAGAGGCGACCTCTTCGTTCTGGAGGAAAAGAACTTCGTATACGGTGCAGCAATGATAAACCAGATTCAGGTGGACGTTTATCAAAATGCGCCGTGGGAATACGAGGTCTCCCCTGAGGAAGTATGCGTTTTGCACACACTGGTTATTTCTCCCAGGAAAAACGGAAAAGGCCTTGGCAAACAGTTCATTCGATTTTATGAGGAATATGCCCTGGCTCATCACTGGCCGGAGTTGCGGATTGACACCAATGCCGTCAATTTACGGGCACGTACTCTGTATCAAGTTCTCGGATATCAGGAAATTGCTATTGTTCCCACGGTCTTCAACGGTATTCCGGATGTTAATCTGGTTCTTCTGGAAAAACATCTGACGTAAAAATCACTCGGCCGGAGCCTGTTTGAAATGCTCCGGCCGAGTGGACTTTTTTCATGAATTCTCGGTTGAAGGTTCCTTTCTTCCCAACAAAACAGCCGTAATCAAAATCGGCAAGCCGGCGATGAGCCCATTCGGCATAGGCCCCAGCAGCCTTGCAGAACCTGTATTTGGCAGACAGATTGCCAAGGGAAGGGTACCTGCAGCATTTATCGCCCCGTGGCAGATTGACGGAACCCAGATGCTCCCGCTTTGTTCATATAACCAATCACACAAGATACCCATCGCGATCGTGAAGACGCAAAAGACCAGCATCCCGACCACCGGAAAGCCAAAATATTCCGTTCCGTACTCGTAACCAATCAATCCGATCAAAGGCCAGTGCCATGCGCCCCAGATGATGCCACCCAGCAACCAGCCCTTTTCCCGACCAAGCTTTGCTCTCAGCTGCGGATACAGAAATCCCCGCCAGCCTATTTCTTCTCCCAGGCTGACAAAAGTATTGAGCAAAGGTGCATAAGTAAGGCTGGAAACAAGTGAAATCAGAACATACATCGGATAAGATATACCCTGCACCTGCAGTTGTTCAAGAGCATCTGGACCCATGCTGCTGCCGCTCAAATCAAAATGCCCCGGAAAAATGATAAAATAAAGAGCAGCACCGATGGCAGTCAGGACTGCCGGAACAAACCAGCCAATCAGGATCGCTTTGATGTTCTTCTTAATCTGCAGTCTCCATCCCATGCCGGATAATTTACCGCCTGACAGCAGAACACCGAGCATCGGCACAAACATCATCCCGGCCATCACCAGCTGTCCGATCATCATGTTTCCCCTCTGATACAGCAGCCCTACACCGAACTGAATGAGATACGCAAGAGCAAAAGTCCACACCAGGTACTTCACCACCCGGGATTTGTCAAATTCTTTATGACGCATCACCCTTCACCTCCGATCCTTCCGCAACTTCCACGCAAAAGCCGTGATGACCACAGGACGGGCATGTGAGTTTTCGTGTGGCAGGGGTATGCCTTGCCCAAAAAGCATCCTTGAACGTTGGTTTAAAAACGGAATGACATTGCGGGCAGAGATAGGCTACCTTTCTGAAGTACCAACGGGAAGCTGCGATCGCGTACGGGATCGCAACAACAGCCCAGACCAAAAACAGCCACCGAATCCCTTTCGTGATCCACAGAATGATGGATGTCCACTGCAGAACACCGAGGGGAATTGCAATCATCAACAGCGCAGCATGGACCTTTTTCAGTTCCTCCTTATTTGTCATGGTATACGCTATGTCACCGATGGAGTCGACAGAAACCTCCTGAACGCTTTTCAACCCCGCTTTCAACTCTTCCAGCTTACGAAGCATCTCTTCCCGTTCACCGATTTCTCCCTTTAAAACAGCTTCCTGTTGATCGAGCAACAGAGAAATGACGCTCCCGGGATCCTTTTCGGAAAGCAGCTGGCTGATTGATTCGATGGAAAGGCCGAGTTCCCGCAGGAAGCAGATGATCTTCATTCGCTTCACGTCCTCTTCGGTGTACAACCTTCTGCCTCCCTCACTCAGTTCGCTCGGGATCAGAATTCCTCTGGTATCGTAGTACTGAACCGTTCGTACTGTCACACCGCAGAGCTTTGCAATCTCGCCTGTCGTGTATTTTGACACAGCGCTTCACCTCCTTCACGCCAAAAATAACATATGACGCAGCGTCATAAGCAATCCCTGACGCAGGGGGATTTTTTATTTTTTGTACTTTTCCAAAGGAAGAACCCGCTGACAATCCTGACAAATGTTTGAAACGATCAATTCTGTCAGTTTTGTCAGCGGTTTTTCTCATTTTTATCAGGCGTTATCTTTTGATGTCAAAATTCATATTCATGAGATTTCGGATGCTCTCCGCATCGTCGGTAATGTTGGCATCCCCGTGGATGGTATGTTTGATGACGCTGCTTGCCACTGCAAAATTAACCATCTCCATAGGCTTGTAGCCCTTGATGATGGCGTAGATCAGGCCGCTTGCAAAGGCGTCTCCTCCGCCGACGCGATCCAGAATGTTAAATGTGAACAGCTTGCTTTCATAGGTATGCCCCTGGTACCACATATAGGCCTTCAGGCTGTTTTCGCTGCCGGAATGGGCATAGCGTACATGGCGGGCAATGCATTTCAGATTCGGATACTGACGTACAAAAGCCTCAAACACCTCTTCCTGCTGTTCATAATCCGGCTGAAGGGGAATATCGTCTTTATAATCGCCTTTGGTGTGGTCAGCCTCATCGCGCCAAAGATGATACGGTTCAATGCCGAAGAGCACATCCACATACGGCAGGCACCGGGTGCAATAATCCCGTGCTGCGTCCCAGCTCCAGAGCTGGGAGCGGAAGTTCCCGTCGAAACTGACAATCAGCCCTTTTTCCTTCGCTTTTTTCAGACATTCCAGCATAAAGGAGGCACAGCTTGCGGAGAGTGCCGGTGTGATCCCGCTCAGATGAAGCCAGCCGAACCCTTCCAGCAAAGCGTCAAGGTCTACTTTGCTGAAATCGTATTCGGTGATAGCACTGTGTTTCCGATCGTAAGTGACCTTGCTGGGGCGGATGCCGTAGCCGGTTTCCAGATAATAGGTGCCGAGACGGTGGGTGGGTGTTTCTTCCCGGGTGCTGAGAATCACCGGCGTACAATGCACATCATTGCTGCGCAGCATGCGCACCGCGCTCTTCCCGAGGCTGTTGTTCGGTACCACCGAAAAGAAGGAACTGTCGATTCCCAGATTTGCCAGTGCAAGAGCGATGTTGGCTTCACTGCCTCCGTAACTCACTTCAAAATTGGTCGCCACCCGGATTTTTTCATAATTCGGTGGAGTAAGGCGCAGCATGATCTCGCCGAACGTGATAAACCTCGGTTCATGGGAAAGCATCAGGTCTGCCATTGTTTATCTCCTCTCTTTTCACATCAAAGTGTTGTAACAAGAAGCTATTGCTGTGTCTGACAGCTTCAGCTTTGTTTTTTTAGAGAATATCATATTATTGGCAAAAATGGTATTCTTTTTTATGAAGAATCGAGTTCTGATCTTTCCCAAAACAAAAAAACCAACAGAGCGGTCAGCTCTGTTGGAAGTGAAAAGGAAACTATTTTTTATGCGACAGGAACCCAGATATCCTGATCAAGAGCCATCTGGAGAACGGCCGGGGTGTCGCCCTTCATGAAGCCGGTCTTGTCTTCGAGGACTTCAAACTGCTCGCCCTCTGCTGCATCCTTGTCATAGCTGGTGCGGGTCATCTGGTCGTCACCGTAGAAGTTACACTCGAGGTAGAACTCGGTGAAGTCTTCATTTGCGGATACGGTTACAGGCATGTCTTCCACGCCAATGCTCTCGATGGAGAACTCTACAACCGTGTAGAATGCATAGTCCTCGTTCGGGTCGAACTCGGGCTCTGCCGGAAGGTCTGCCTCAGTGGCACCTTCTGCTGCGCCGAGCTTTACCCACAGATCCTGATCGATTGCCATCTGGAGAACGGTCGGGGTGTCGCCCTTCATGAAGCCGGTCTTGTCTTCGAGAACCTCAAACTGCTCGCCTTCTGCTGCATCCTTGTTATAAGTGGTGCGGGTCATCTGGTCGTCGCCGTAGAAGTTGCACTCGAGATAGAACTCGCTGAGGTCTTCCTTTGCGGATACGGTTACGGGCATGTCTTCCACGCCGATGCTCTCGATGGTGAACTCAACAACCGTCCACATGTCATAGTCGGGATTCGGATCGAACTCGAGTTCTGCCAGATCAGCTTCGGTTGCTGCAAATGCCATTGCGCCGAATGCCAGAACCAGTGCGTGGGACATCATGATTGCCAGGATTTTTTTCATTTTGGTTTTCTCCTTTTTTTATTTCCATGGGTTTCCCCATAGTTTATAATTTATAGATTTTTCCTGTTCCGCCTCTTCTGACTTGGCTGTTATC
>JAFUGY010000069.1 GCA_017469115.1 Oscillospiraceae bacterium | reverse complement strand
GCGACGTAGCAAAGGCGGCGCTCTTCTTCCATCTCCTCGCTTTCTCCGATTGCCTGCACGGAGGGGAAGATTGTCTCTTCCATGCCAACGATAAAAACATGGGGAAATTCGAGGCCTTTGGAGGAGTGCATCGTCATGAGGGTAACGGCACTCATCGTAGTATCATAGTTGTCCAGATCGGTGTAGAGGGCAACGTTTGCAAGATAGCCCACAAGAGTATTGTCGCCGGATTCGGTCATATAGGTAAGGATGGAGGACTTCAGCTCCTGCACGTTTTCGATACGCGCGGTATCCTCCTGGGTGTTTTTTTCCTGCAGGGCACGGATATAGCCGGTTTTCTCGATAATCTCATCAAAGAGGAGATCCGGGGTATTCTGCCCGGCAAAGGAGCGAAGCTCCTCGATCTGATTGGCAAAAGCACGCATGCGCATGGCAGGGCGTGCCAGCTCTTCATACCGGTCGGCATGGGAGATGACATCGTAAAGGGTTCTCCCCTCTTCGGCGGCGATGGAGAGCGCAGCTTCGACGCTTCTGGCGCCGATCCCACGGGCTGGGGTGTTGATGATGCGCTCCAGGCGGAGATTATCCCCCGGGAAGGAAACAACAGAAAGGTAGGAGAGGATATCCTTTACCTCTGCCCGGTCAAAGAAACGTGTGCCGCCGACAATGCGATAAGGAATGCCGTTGCGTTTGAGAGCAAATTCCAGAGAGTTGCTCTGGGCATTTTTCCGGTAGAGGATGGCATAATCACGCCAGTTCTCTCCTTTGCTGTATCCGGCCAGGATTTTGGAGGCGACATACTGGGCTTCTTCCCTCTCGTTGTCGGCTGTGTAAAGCTCGATGAGGTCGCCAGCAGGTTTATCCGTCCACAATTCCTTGCCTTTGCGCTCGACGTTGTTGCGGATGACCGTGTTGGCAGCGTCGAGGATATGGCCTGTGGAACGGTAATTCTGCTCCAGACGCACCGTGCGGCAGCCGTTGTACTGATCCTCAAAGGAGAGGATGTTTTCGATGGTGGCACCGCGGAATTTATAAATACTCTGGTCGTCATCACCGACGACGCAGATGTTTTTATACTTGCCGGCCAGAAGGGCCGAGAGCTCATACTGAAGGCGGTTGGTGTCCTGATACTCATCGATGAGCACATAACGGAACCGACGCTGCCAGTAATCGAGCACGTCCGGCTGTTCGGAAAGGAGCGTAACCGTATAGAGAAGAAGATCGTCAAAATCCATGGCGTCGCTTGTACGCAGGCGGCGCATATATTCTTTGTAGATCTCCCCTACCTGCTGATGATAGAGATTGGAGCTCTTCTTTGCCTCGTCGAGAAAATCTTCCGGGAGGATTTTCTCCCCTTTCGCCCGAGAGATCTGGGCGAGGATGGCACGGGGCTGATACATTTTTTCATCCAGATTCTGATCCTTCAGGATGTGCCGGATCAGAGATTGGGAATCAGACGTGTCGTAAATGGTGAAGTCGCGCGTAAAACCGAGCCTGTCACAATCACGGCGGAGGATACGGACGCAGGCAGAATGGAACGTGCAGGCCCAGATATCACGGGAATCTTCGCCGAGCAGCTTCTCCAGACGGTCTTTCAGCTCGCCGGCCGCTTTGTTGGTAAAGGTGATGGCGAGAATCTGCCAGGGAGGAACGGGATCGAGCGCGGCATAGGCATCGGCCATAGGGCCTCTCTCCTCGATTTCTCGGATCATATCCTCCGAGGCAAAAGGCGGAAGAAGGTCGGAATCGGAAGCAGACCCATATTTAAGAAGATTAAAAATGCGGTTGATGAGAACAGTGGTTTTTCCGCTGCCGGCGCCGGCGAGAATCAGAAGAGGGCCGTTGGACTGCAGGACAGCTTCCTGCTGCATCGGGTTGAGATGGGGAAACCGGCTGCGGATATAGTCTTTTCGCGCATTGAGAAAACGGGAGTCAAACGAATCGGTCATGGTTTTTTCCTTTGCTTTGGTTGTGGTAATTCGAAAATCAGAGCCTCAAAGCCCTTTAAACCGGGTTTGAGGGTATAGGAACAGCCGTCGGAAGGCGTGCGTTTTGCAGACAGTGTTCTGTTTTCGCCGGGGTTGACGGTGCTGTAAATTTGCCTGTAAACGCCGGGAAGCGGAACCCCGCAGGAATAAGCGGCATATTCCACCGGAGAAAAATTGAAGAGGAAGAGCAACGCCCCGTCCATCGAATCCGGTTTTTTGCGGAGGAAGGCGATGATATTCCGATCGGCATCGTGGCGGTTGATCCACTGGAAGGAACGGGCATCATCATCAAAGGCATAGAGGCAGGAATATTGTTTGTAGAGCTTGAACAGATCGCAGATGCACCGGCGTACATCCCTGTGGCCGGGCTTTTTGGCAAGCGCCCAATTGATCTCACGGTTTTCATCCCACTCGCGCTTTTCGGCAAACTCCTGCCCCATGAATAACAGTTTTTTGCCGGGATGGGCAAGCTGAAGCAGATAGAGCTGCATTAACCCGGCATACTGCCAGGCCGGCTGCCCGGGCATCTTGCCGAGCATGGTGCGTTTGCAGTGCACCACTTCGTCATGGGACAACGGGAGAATCCAGCGCTCCTGAAAAGCATAGTCAGCCGTATGGGTGAGGCATTCATGGTGATAGCGCCGGAAGATGGGATCTTTATCAAAAAAGATCAGGGTATCGTTCATCCACCCGAGGTTCCACTTAAAATCAAAGCCATAGCCTCCCTGGGCAACAGGAAGAGTAATGCCGGGCAGGATGGAAGAATCCTCTGCAATCATCACACCGTCAGTGAGCAGATGAACAGCCCCCGTGAGCTGACGGAGGAATAACATTCCTTCCAGATAGTCTTCTCCGCCGTATTTGTTGGGAGACCATTGATTCCGCCCGAAGCTTCGGTAAAGCATGGCAGCTACGGCATCCGTGCGGATGGCATCGATATGGAATTCTTTCATCCAGTAGATGGCAGAGGAGATCAGAAAACTGCGGACTTCCGGTTTGCTGTGGTCGAAAGCGAGTGTGCCCCAGCAAGGGATTTCTGCGAAAAGCGGGTCGGCCGGTTCATACAAAGGCGTTCCGTCAAAGCGGGAGAGAGAAAAATCGTCCTTCGGGAAGTGTGCCGGAACCCAATCAAGAATAACGCCGATGCCGGCCTGATGCAGCGTATCGACAAAGAACCTGAAATCGTCCGGCATGCCGTAACGGCTGGTGGGGGCAAAAAAACCGGTGCATTGATAGCCCCAGGAACCGTCAAACGGGTGTTCACAGATGCCGATGAGCTCGACATGGGTGTAACCCATCGAGCAGACATACTCTGCCAGTGCCGGAGCGAGCTCCCGATACGAAAGAAAACCCGAGGGGGAAACAGAATGGTCCCTCTTCCAGGAGCCAAGGTGCACTTCATAAACCGCCATGGGTGAATGGGGCAGATCCCTGTTGCGGGAAGCGGAGAGATACTCCCCGTCCTGCCAGACGTAAGTGTTCAGATCTGCCACAACGGAAGCTCTCGCCGGGCGGAGCTCGGAAGAAAAAGCAAAGGGATCGGCTTTGCAGCGCGTAACGCCGTCAGCCCCCAGAACAGAAAAACGGTAGGAATCACCGGTTTTCACACCCGGCACAAAAAGTTCCCACACCCCTCCCTGCCGGCGCATCATGGGCATAGGGTTCCGTTTCGGAGCATCGGAGCATAGCAGGAGGTTGACTTTTTTGGCATGGGGAGCCCAGACACTGAAGAAAACACCGTTCTCCTTTTTATAAAAAGCAGGATGAGCACCGAGCTTCTGATAAGCGGAATACCAGGTGCCCTGCTGCAGAAGTGTTTTGTCGGAACGGGTAAAGGCAAAGTTCGTAATGCTTTTTTTCATCAATCAGGTACCCTCTGAAAAGGAGAAACAGGGACATTCAGACACCCCTGTCAGTGGAAAAGCACGATGGACGACTGCGGTGGAATCTTGACGGAGAGAAGCCCGGCCGATACCGTGCCGGCGTCTTCGTCCGGTTGAGAGAAGCCATCCGGCCCGGTGAGGAAGGCAATGCGGAAGGAATCGCCGTCTTCGGCAAACACATCACGGACAAAGAGCTTGATATTAGCCGGATATTCGGTATTGTTGATACAGATCACGGCGCACTCTTTCGCATCAAAGCGGGCATAGGCGATGACGCCGGTGTCAGCATAGAGCGGGCGCAGAGATCCGAATTTGAGCACGGGATGCGTTTTGCGCAGCTTGGTAAGCGCTGTGTGCATGGCAATGAGATCGGCATCCTCCTTCCCCCACGGATAAGTTCGGCGGCAGTCAGGGTCCGTCCATCCGACCTGACCGGCCTCATCCCCGTAATAGATGGTGGGAGAGCCGGGCCACGTCATCTGGATGGTGACGGCTTCGCGGAAGACAGCTTTGGAAATGCCCTGCTCGGCAGCTTCCGATCCCAGCGTACCCAAGCGGCCGACCATACGGTTTGTCCTTGTGAGAAAACGGGAATGGTCGTGATTGGAGAGCTCATTCATGGCGCTGTATAGTGACGGCACCTGCATGGTTGCCATTTTATGCAGCATGATCTCAAAAAAGGCTTTTCCGTTCTGATAGAGATCGGGATTGGAACTGTCGCTGTGCTTTTCCATGCCCGTGAGGAAATAGGTGACGGGTTCCATAAAAGCATCGTAATTCATCACGGTGTCCCATTCGTCGCCCTGGAGCCAGGGTGTACCGTCACCGTAGTGTTCGGCAATGATGAGAATATCCGGATTGACGGCCTTTACCCGACGGCGGAATTCCTTCCAGAAGCGATGGTTGAACTCATCACTGTGGCCGAGATCGGCTGCGACATCAAGGCGCCAGCCGTCAATTTTATATGGAGGGGATGCCCATTTTTCAGCGATGGAAAGGATACGCTCGCAGAGCTCCGGAGAACCTTCATAATTCAGCTTTGGGAGCGTTTCATACCCCCACCAGCCTTCATAATCGGCATAGCGGCCGCTCCCCTTTTCACGGAAGGTGAAATACTTGCGGTACGGGCTGTCGACGTCCTGATAGGCACCGTTTTCATAACCCGGTTTGCCGAGATAGATGCCTTCCCGATCCATCCATTTGTTGAATGAACCGCAGTGGTTGAAAACTCCGTCAAGAATGATCTTCATGCCCCGGCGATGTAGCTCATCGCAAAAGCGGGCAAAATAAGAATCACTGGCATATAGATTGTAGACAGACGTAACACGCCTGATATAGCGGGGAGCATAGCCGTTATGCTTTTCCCAGCTCTGCATGGCATGCTCTACATCATCCTCAATCACGGCAAAATGAGGATCGATATGGTCATAATCCTGCACATCGTACTTATGGCTGGAGGGCGAGATGAAAAGCGGATTGAAATAGATCACTTCGACACCGAGCTGTTGCAAATAATCCAGCTTTTCCTTAACCCCCTGCAGATCACCGCCGTAAAAAACACGGATATCGTCGTCGGTTATGGGATCGTCCCACGCTTCGGCATGCCTGGAATGGCCGCGGACATAATAATACTCATTGTTCTTCACGTCATTGTCCGGGTTGCCGTTGCGGAAACGGTCAGCAAGGATCTGATACTGCACGGCACCCTTCGCCCAGGAAGGCACATGGAACCCCGGCATAAAGGAGAAGGCCAGGGCTTTATTCGGCTTTTCGTCGTGGGCAAGCACGCGGGCTCCGGTTTTTTCAAAAGCCACGGTGCAGGCAGGCATTTCAATAATAAAAGAATAAGTGATTTTATTGGAAAGGCAGACCAGCTCTGCCTCATAAAAATCATAATACAGGTCGGAAGAGACCTTGTGCATCAGAATAGCCATTTCCGGCTCGCTGATATAGAGAAGAACGCGCTGCGCCGATCCGTTTTTGACACGCAGGCGAATGCGCACGGTATCGCCCGGATCGGGCTCTGAGGGAGAACGGAAAAGATCCGTTTCATCGGAAAAAATAGCATTTAACAGTTCCTGAAACATGCGGAGACCTCGTGGATCATGAATTTTTCTTTGGAAACGATGAATAAATCGCTGCAAGCGATGTGGTTTGGTGAGTTTTTCTGAAAACAGGTTCTTTTATTATAACGGAAAGAAGCATGCAATGCAAGAAAAGGCGAAATGTTTTGCCTGAAAAAAGAATCAGTTTTTCAGGCTCTGCAGAGGGGCCGGAATCCTGCCGCCGCGGGCAATGAAAGCTACGCTCCCCTCGGGATGGACAGGCATCACGGGAGCGCTGCCCAGCAGACCGCCGAGCTCGATGCGATCCCCTGCTTTTTTGCCGGGAGCCGGAAGCAGACGGACGGCAGTAGTCTTGCTGTTCACCATGCCGATGGCGGCTTCATCGGCGATGATGGCGGAAATCGTCTCAGCGGGAGTATCTCCCGGGACGGCAATCATGTCCAGACCGACGGAACAGACGCACGTCATGGCTTCCAGCTTGTCTATGGTGAGAGTTCCGCTCTGGGCTGCGGCAATCATCCCTTCATCCTCCGACACCGGGATAAACGCGCCGGACAATCCACCCACGGAGGAAGACGCCATCACCCCACCCTTCTTCACAGCGTCATTCAACAGTGCAAGAGCTGCAGTGGTGCCGTGCGTGCCGCAGGTTTCAAGGCCCATCTCTTCCAGAATGCGGGCAACGGAGTCTCCCACGGCAGGAGTGGGAGCAAGAGAGAGATCCACGATGCCGAAAGGCGTATCCAGTCGCTGGGAAGCTTCCGCTGCCACGAGCTGGCCCATACGTGTGATGCGAAAAGCGGTTTTCTTCACGGTTTCCGCCACTACGTCAAAGGGTGCGCCTTTTACAACCTGCAAAGCATGATGCACGACTCCCGGCCCGGAAACACCGACGTTGATCACCTTTTCAGCTTCTCCAACACCGTGGAAGGCCCCTGCCATAAAAGGATTATCCTCCACCGCATTGCAGAACACCACCAGCTTGGCGCAGCCGATGGCATCCCGATCGGCAGTCTTTTCCGCCGTATCTTTGATGACGCGGCCGAGCATGGCCACAGCATCCATATTGATGCCGGCCTTTGTGGAACCCACGTTGACGGAAGAACACACAAGATCGGTAACGGAAAGAGCTTCGGGGATGGCGCGGATCAGCTTGCGGTCGGCCAGGGTCATTCCCTTTTGGACAAGTGCGGAATATCCTCCAATGAAATTAACACCGCAGGCTTTGGCTGCACGGTCGAGCGCCAAAGCAAAGGGAACGTAATCCTCCGTTTCGGAAGCCGCTGCAACCAACGCAATGGGCGTAACCGAGATGCGTTTGTTGACAATCGGAATACCGAATTCGGCTTCAATTTCCTCACAGGTCCTGACCAATGACCCGGCATATCGGCAGATCTTGTCATAAATATTATCACAGGCAGCAGAAACATTCTCATCACTGCAGCTTAAAAGCGAAATGCCCATGGTAACGGTGCGGATGTCAAGATGCTGCTGATCGATCATCTCAATGGTTGATAAAATATCCCTTTGATTCATCATGGCAGGTGTCCTCAGATGGAATGCATCGCATTGAATATTTCTTCCCGCTGAATACGGATGGAGAGGTCCATCTCCTTCCCAAGATCGGAAAGAGCATCCCGGATCTCGGAAAACGAAACCGTCGCTTCGGAGACGTCCACAGCCATAATCATCGTAAATTTGCCCTGCATAATCGTCTGTGATATGTCCAGAACATTGATATTCAGCCCGGCAAGTTTGATGCATACAGCAGCAATAATGCCGACACGGTCTTTCCCGATGACGGTAACAATAGCATTCATAAAAGGTTTCTCCTTGAAATGAAAAATATTTGGAATGATTATAACATATCCGACGTTCGGCAACAAGAAAAACGAAAAGAAAATATTATGTAACCTTATTGTAGCTGTTTTTTGGTTGACATAAAATTTCTTTCATGAGATAATGAATAAAATTCGGAAAATATGGATTCCGAATCAGATTTTGAAAGAAACCGACAACTTTTCTATTTCAATAAAAGGAGGCCGTTATGAAATCCGGAAGAAAAATTGCCGCTATTCTGGCTTTTGTGCTGGTTTTTGCGCTTTTGGCGAGCTGCAGCCTTGGCAAACCGGTTCCGACGCCCACGCCGGAACCTACTCCAACCCCCACTTCTGAACCGACACCATCCCCCACGCCTGTTCCTACGCCTACTCCCACGCCCGTTCCGACACCCACTCCGACTCCTCCTCCCACTCCGAAGCCAACGCCTTCACCCACCCCTGTTCCGACGCCTCCCCCAACTCCGGAGCCTACTCCTGAACCCGAAGGCCTGCCCATCATCACCAAACATCCGGCTGATGAAACCGTGCAGGAAGGCACATTCTGTTACTTCCTTGCCCGGTATGAAGACGCCGTGTTTGCTGAGTGGCACTTTGTCAGCCCGGATGGGAAGCGGGATCTAACCTATCAGGAAGCAGCGGAAGAATTCCCCACCATGGAAATCTATGACGGCATGTACAGCAATCTGCTGCTGAAGAAGATTCCTCTGGAAGCCAACGGCTGGAAGGTCTATTGCCGTTACAGTAACAAGATCGGTTCCAGAGATACGGACATGGCAACTCTCACCGTGACAAAAGCAAACACACCTGTTGAGCCGATTGCTACGGCTGCGCCCATTGCGCCAGTCACAGCTCCTTCTCCGTCACTGCCCGCTGCTCCTGCACCGACGGCCACAACACCTGTAATGATACAGTCATCTCCGGCTGCTTTGTCCAGCGCACCTTCCGGCACTGTCAACAGTTCCTTCTCAGGCCGCTGGGCGGAAGAGATTGCCCACAGAGGCGTCATCACCATTGAGAATAACGGCGGAAACGAATACAAAATTTCCGTCAGCTGGAGCTCCAGCGCTTTCCAGATTGACACCTGGACGATGAACGCCACTGCCGGAAATGACGGAACCTTGCGATATGAAAACGGCGTCCACAGTATAGAGACCTATTCCGACCAGACCACAAAAACAGTCGAGACCAAATATGAGGACGGAACGGGCCAGTTTTCCATCGATACCGACGGGAAGCTTGTATGGATTGACGATAAGGGAGATATCCCCGAGGATTGTCGGTTTATTCCGGTCTGAACATTTTCTTAACGCTCTTTGCCAGAAGTTTTTCGCATCTTTTTTGGCAATTTAGTAAAATTGTTTAAAAACATTGTTGACATAAACCTGAATTTGTGCTATATTTTATTCAGCACTAAGAAACGGGTTAAATGCAACGGTTCTTACTCACAGTATGTGATAAATTTTACCTTCGCAAATCACTGTGAGATCTCAAGCGAAACTTGAGAAAACCTCTTCGATTTTTCGAAGAGGTTCTTTTTTTGTGCAGGTTGCATAAAGCAGGATTGCAAAATTTGTGCACATTCACGAGATTTCCGATTAACGAGATTTTTACTTTCCAGAAGCAAAACTTGATGATAAAATAGACTACAGTTTCAATTATGCTTCTGTGAGGTGAAGACATGGCACAAAGCAATTTCTTTCTCGGCAAGCTGGTGCCGACGGTAAAGAAAATCACGGAAAAGGGCATTGACCTGCTGGCAATCATCCTCTTTTCCACGCTGTTTCTCTTTGGC
>JAFUGY010000068.1 GCA_017469115.1 Oscillospiraceae bacterium | reverse complement strand
CGAAATCCAGCAGGCCCTTGTCCAGTCTCTCCGTGACCTGTTCCGTGTCGCCGCTCGTAATATGGTATTGAAGACCGGGGTACCGCTGCTTCAGAACGCGAAGTTCCCGGGCGATGTACCGGATCTGGTAGGACTCCGCTAGACCGAAATACAGATCTCCGCCCGTAAGATCGTCCAGCGACAGGAACTCTTTTTCGATCTTGTCTGCCATCGAGATAAGATCCTCTGCGCGATCCCGAAGGAGAGCGCCTTCTTCTGTGAGCGCAATGCTGAAACTGTGACGGGTAAACAGCTTTTTACCCAGTTCATCCTCCAGAGATTTCAACGCCTTGGAAAGCGTCGGCTGTGTAACATGAAGCATTTCGGCGGCTCTGGTCATATTCTCTTCCCGCGCTACTGCGAGAAAATAACGTAAGATCCGGATCTCCAAAAATCAACACTCCCTTTCTCGCGATATTCCATATTGGAATTTCATGATATTCATTATAACCATTGGCGTATGAAAAAGCAATCCGCTATAATGTTTATGCAGAAAGGAAACGGAGGAATCAGATATGGACGAAAGAATCACCCTTCGCAGTCGAATGGAAGATGCCGGATGCGATGAATCCAGCATTGCAAGGGCCGAGGCGCTCTACGCCTCCGGCGCGAAGGAGGATCTGGTCCGCTGCCTGCGCAGCTGCCGCTGTGACCAACTGGACGCGCTGCATGTCCGCCAGAAGCAGTTGGACCGTCTGGATCTGCTCATCCGGAAAGCACAACAGATGTGAAGGAGAATGAATTATGCCGTTGATCACCATGAAAATTGCCCCGCTTCCGAAGGAACAGAAAGCAGAGCTGGCACAGAGAATGACTCAGCTGGCGTCAGAAATCACGGGGATTCCCGAGCCGGCCTTTACCATGTTCGTAGAAGAATATCCTACGGAAAACATTGCCGTAGGCGGCAAGCTCCTGAGCGAGCGCAAATGAGAGAAGGAGAGCGAGCATTATGATGAAAATCGAAAATCTGAAGCTGACGCAGGAGTGGGACAAAACCTTCCCGAAGAGCGAAAAAGTGGACCACTGCAAGGTAAGCTTTGTCAATCGTTATGGGATCACGCTGGCGGCTGACATGTATGTGCCGAAAAACGCGGAGGGCAGACTTCCGGCGATCGCCGTTTGCGGCCCCTTCGGCGCAGTCAAGGAGCAGTGCGCCGGCCTTTACGCGCAGACCATGGCGGAGCGCGGCTTTTTGACGATTGCCTTTGACCCGTCCTTCACCGGCGAGAGCGGCGGCAACGTGCGCTATATGGCCTCCCCGGACATCAATACCGAGGACTTCATGGCTGCGGTGGATTTCCTCTCCATGAACGACAGAGTTGATCCTGCCCGTATCGGCATCATCGGCATCTGCGGTTGGGGCGGCATGGCCCTGAACACCGCAGCTCTGGACACCCGCATCAAAGCGACAGTGGTCTTGACCATGTATGACATGACTCGTGTGAACGCCAAGGGCTATTTCGATGCCGAAGACAGCGAAGAAGCTCGTTATGCCAAGCGCGCTGCCATGTGCGCCCAGCGCCTGGCTGATCTGAAGGCCGGAGAATACACGCTCGGCGGGGGTGTCGTCGATCCCCTGCCGGAAGACGCGCCCTACTTTGTAAAGGACTACTACGACTACTACAAGACCCCGCGGGGCTACCATGCCCGGTCCCTCAATTCCAACGGCGGCTGGAACGTGATCGGATGCGAATCCTTTATCAATCAGCCGATCCTGCAATACTCCAATGAGATCCGATCTGCAGTCCTTATCATGCACGGCGACAAGGCACACTCCTGTTATTTCGGCAAAGACGCCTATGCTGATATGGTGAAGGACAGCAAGTACACTGACAATAAGGAACTTTTGATCATTCCCGACGCTTCCCATACGGACTTGTATGACGGCGGCGGCAAAGGAGCGATCCCCTTTGACAAGCTTCAGAGCTTCTTTGAGGAATACTTGAAATAATCTATTAGGGCGGAGGCAGATCATGAACAGGAAGAAACGACTTGCGGTATTTGTGGCATTTGCGCTTGTTCTGATCTGCCTGTCTGCCTGCCGGGCAGCGGTACAAGCGGGTTTCACCCCGGATACGGAAGTTCAGAGCACACTCGATATTACTCGTACAGAGGAGTTCGATGGAGAAGGAGCGCCTATGGTGAGTCAGACAAATGTTGAGAGACGTACGGGTGTTTTTGATTTTGAGAGGAGAACTGTTTTGTTGAACAGCGGATATACGATGCCAATCATGGGGCTCGGTACTTACGCCCTCGATCACGATGCCTGTGTCAATTCTGTCATGGCACTGCTGGCAAACGGCGGAAGGCTGACCGATACCGCATATATGTATGGAAACGAAGAGGCTGTGGGTGAAGGCATTCGGCAGGCTATGGCAGAGTACGGCATTCCCCGTGAGGACATTTTTGTGATCACCAAGATTTACCCGAATCAGTTTCATGACCCGGAAGCAGCAATCGACATGGCGCTGGAAAAACTGGACATTGGGTATATCGACATGATGCTGCTTCACCATCCCGGAACAAACGACGTAAAGGCGTACAAAGCTATGGAGAAGTATGTGGAGCAGGGAAAGATTCGTTCACTCGGTCTCTCCAACTGGTATATCGAAGAATTGACCTCTTTCCTGCCGCAGGTAACGATCACACCTGCACTGGTGCAGAATGAGATACATCCCTATTACCAAGAGCAGGAAGTAGTGCCGTTCATCCAGGAAAAGGGAATTGTTGTGCAGTGCTGGTATCCGCTGGGAGGCCGGGGATACACAGCGGAACTTCTGGGAGATGAGATCATTTGTGCAATAGCGGAAGCTCACGGAGTATCTTCCGCCCAGGTCATCCTCCGCTGGGATCTGCAGCGAGGCATCGTCGTGATCCCCGGTTCGAGCAATCCCGATCACATCAGGGAAAACCTCGACCTGTTTGGTTTTGAACTGACGGACGATGAAATGCAGCAGATCAGCCAGCTTGACCGGAACGAAAAGCACGACTGGTATTGAGAAAACGGGTGGATACGATGAGAATATTGGTTCTGAATGGGAGTCCCCGGCCTCATGGCAGCACAGCGGAAATGGTAGCTGTGTTCAAAGAAAGCGCAGAGAAAACAGGGCATGCAGTATCAGTCATCAATGTTTACAGAAAGAACATCAAAGGCTGTCTCGCTTGCGAATATTGTCATGGGAAGGGACAGGGCAAATGCGCGCAGCAGGATGATATGCAGGAGGTCTACAACCAGCTGCAGAGTGCAAACATGCTCGTTCTGGCTTCGCCGATCTACTATCACGGTATCAGCGGGCAGTTGAAATGTGCTGTCGACCGGTTTTATTCCGTGCTTTATCCCAAAGCGCCGGAGACGCTTCAGAAGGTTGCGATGTTCCTGAGCTCCGGTGATTCGGATATGTATGATGGGGCGAGATTCTCCTATGAGGGCGATTTCCTTGGATATCTGGGATTGGAAGATATGGGGATCATCACTAATCATGATAAAGAGTATTTAAAGACGATCATGAAAATGGCGACCACTCTGTAAAAACAAACATGAGCATCGGATTGATTCTTTCATCAACGGCTCTATGTCTTTCTCGCGGAAACATGTTACTCGATGGATATGAAGCTTAAAAGCAAAAGGCGCTCCCTCGAAGCGAATCTCGCTTCAAAGGGAACGCCTTCGTGTTTAATAAATGTCATGGTGGGCTTGGTGTGTTGATACAAAAGGTGTAAAACTTACGGTTGGTCTTTGAAGGAATAGAAAAAGACAGGTTTTTTCAAGGCATTGCGGCTTTGCTCAAATGCTGTCAAATATTATCCAGACATACTTACATTTCCAATGGCAAGACGAACCGTCTTTTCCCAATTTTTCCCTGGTTTGCGAGGTGCAAACGGGGTGTAAACTGCGTGAGGGATGGTTAAAAGGGCTTGATTTTACAGGGAAAATCGGCTTTTTGTTAGAGGCTTGCCGTGGCACACAAAAAGTATCTTAGTCAAGTGCGATCATCCTCCTGAAAAGCCGTATTCTGCCCCGTTTTGCCGCGATTTGCCGGGCGTATCTTTGCCTTGAAATCGGGGTCACAATGTCATGACTCAGCCGAAATGCGGCAAGATGAGGTCGTCAATGGTAGTCAAATGGTAGTAAAACAGAGGGGTTCTTACTACCGTCGGGTGAAGGGAAAGGCGGGGATATAGACTGGAATCAGATCAATTATTTCGCCTTATTGCGTATAATCAGCTTAATGATCACACATACAATAACAACAGCAATAAACAGAATTAGACTGGATAATACTCCGTAATACCAGGGCGCTGAGTTTGTTGCATCATAGATTTCATGGAATTGCTGGTAGATTTTATATTTCGCAATTAGATCTCCAATGAAAACACCAAAGAACGATCCCATTAAAACATTCAAAAAAGTGTTGAGTTTCTTCATAAATGCCTTCACCACCTCAAATCCCGACTTAACGAAGTCTCCAGCCACGCCCGAATAATTAATTAGTTTAATATATCTCATATCGGCGGATTTTTCCACTATAAAAAATCGGCGCTCCGCAGTTTGCAGAGCGCTTACTGTTTTATACGGTAGTCAAATAGTAATAAATGGGATAGTTTACTTTCGCCGGGTGAAAGGAATAACGGACGATAACTCGGAACTATCTCTCCAGATTATTAATCCTGCAATCCGGAATTTCGTTTTTCATTACTCGTTCAATATTTTTCACAAAAAACTCATAGCGTTTTTTGTGATACTTCACTCCATCGGGAAGGCCAGCAGTATGCGGCGTTAAGATTACATTCTCCATTCTGCGGAATGGATGATCGCGCCGCAAGGGTTCTTTTTCAAAAACGTCCAGACAAGCGCCTCCAATAAGGCCTTTCTCCAATGCCTGCAGAAGCTGCGGCTCAGCAATGACTCCGCCTCTCGACGTGTTGATCAAGACAGAATCTGACTTCATTTTGGAGAACACATCAGCATTTATCATATGCCGGGTGGTTTCATTCAGAGGAACATGCAGACTGACGATATCGCTGTCATGGAGTAGACTATCCAAATCTCTTTGCTCTATTCCTGCTGCTTCAGTTGGATGATGGCTATAAACCAGCACTTTCATGTGAAAAGCATTACAGTATTCTGCCACTTTTTTCCCGACATGACCAAATCCAACAAGGCCGATCGTTTTATCCGAGAGTTCCGCTCCGAAATAGTTTAGTCCGCCTTCATCGGAATCCGTTTTTAAAAACTTGTCAAGCTTTACAATATTTTTGTACCAGCAAAGAATCATCGCCATGACATGTTCAGCGACGGCGTTGGCATTTACACCCGCGGCATTACATACCTGTACGCCATGCCTTGTACATGCACACAAGTCAACATTGTCATATCCCGCGCCTGTCTGCACCAACCTCAGTTTAGGTGCTTTCTGCAGGATTTCGTCGCCAATCAGAATGTGTTCGGGAATAATTACCTCAGCGTCTGGTAATTCCAGTTCAGCCTCGTCCGGCAAAACAATTTTGATATCCCAAGCGCAGGGAAAACTGCCACGGATTCTGTCTTTTGCTTTCTCCGGGAAAGAGCCTATAATGACGACCTTCATTGAACACCTTCCTCCTCATTTCAATCCTGACTTACCGAAATCTCCCCTCACGCCCGTAAAATGAAGTAGTTTATTATACCTCATATGAGCGGATTTTTCCATTATAAAAATCGGCGTTCCGCAGTTTGCAGAGCGCCTTGCTGGTTTTTATGTTGCTTTCAGACAGTCTTGAACATTTTCTGCGATGGCGGCGTCTTGCCCGCAATCTTCTCCTGCTCCCTGCGGGCGGCTTCGGCTTCCTCCATGCGACGAAGTTCCTCAGCGGCGTCTTCCAGGCCCAGGTGAGTGTAAGTGTTGCGCGTGACGCCGATATCGCTGTGGCCCATCAGGTACTGGAGCGTCTTTGGATTTATCCCGGCCTTGCCTGATTGCTGCAGTAGGTATGGCGGTAGACCTGCGGGGGTGATGTTGGGCATAGTTAGAAATAAAAGATTTCTTCAAACTGCTTTTCCAATGCGATGCTCAAGATAAGCGCAAGCTTTGCTGTTGGGCTAAACTGCCCGGTTTCAATAGAACTGATCGTATTTCGAGACACACCGACCATCTCTGCGAGTTGTGCCTGTGACAATCCTTTCTCTGTACGGATTTCCTTTAGTCTGTTTTTCAGTATCAGTTTGTCTTCCATATTGCACCTCGTTATCGGACGAGCTGAATAATCCATGAAATAAGGAACGCGCCAGCTGCAACTGCGTCAATGACTGCAACGAAAAGTTCATGTTTCTGATGTAATTTCATGTATTTGTAGAAAAAGATAACGGAGGTTGAAGCAGTAACAGCGAAGAAAACCTCGCTGCTCATCCGTTCAAATACGATTGCGTTGACTACCGATACGAAGGCCAGCAAACATATAATTACGACCCATCCAATCTGCATGCCGTTCTTCGACACTTCCAGATTAACAACATCCTGCCCATGATTTTCCTGTTGGCTTTTTGCCAGTATTTCTTCTCTGTTCATCATAGCACCTCCCAACAGATTGACAAGTAAACTTGGCATGGTCGTATTATACACATGCCAAGTTTACTTGTCAATACTTTTTGCAAAGTTTTCTTTGAAAGTCAGGATTTACCGAACATCAAAACCGTCAATCGGTCCAGAGCCCGGTTCTTCCGCTTATACGCAGTGGGCTGTTCAATGTGCAGGTACTCGGCGATGTAGTAGGCCGCACTGCTGCCGTAGGTGTTGCCGTCACCATAGAAGGTTTCGAGGCAATACCGATCATCGGCGGAAAGCTGCTCCCACGACGGTTTGAACCAGTCCATATACTCCACCGCCTGCCGGTAGCGCTCTTTCAGGATGTCGATCTCATCGATAGCCTTCAGAATGCGCTCTTCATCAGCCTGAGGGTTATGTGTCCGCGGCATGCCGTCCCACTTCGGACCGCCAAGACTGGACATGCACTTTATATATTCCAAGCCCCGAGATATGTATCGTTTACGCACTCTTCCGTATCCTGTTCGTTTCCCAGAATATTTCGGGCAACTCTTGCCACGGCGTTGCCGTGCTTCTTGGCAAGCTCGTCGATCCCCTGTTCCGAGCGCGCAAAAAACAGGTTGATGATCTCCATGTCTGTCATAGGCTGTCACCCCTTTCCGTTTTCACCTATATACTATGGGTTTACGCCCGTACATTAACAGAAAAAAAGATTTTTTTGAGGACGGTCTGACAAAATGACATAATTATATGTTGAAACTGTGAAATAGAGCCTTCACTCAAATCGAGAGAGGCAGGCAACAAAACTGTGCTCTTTAGACCGTATCGGATGCCCATAACAGCAGCAGCTCCGGTACTTTGGCACCGGAGCTGCTGCTATACATTGGATATATTCTTCCGAACGGCAACAAAAGCCATCGGAAAGAGCTATACGAAATCAGATCGCCAAAAGGTCACTGAAGGCTTTCAGCGCACCGTCCGTCTCATGGGCGAGCACGCGCTTCGCCAGCACCTTGCCGAGCTGTACGCCCTCCTGGTCAAAGCTGTTCAGGTTCCAGCAGAAGCCCTGGAACATAACCTTATTCTCAAAGTGAGCCAGCAATGCACCAAGAGCCTCCGGAGTAAGCTGCTCGCCGATTATGATGCTGGATGGACGGCCGCCCTCGAAGGTTTTGTTGGGGTTCGTATCCTGCTTGCCGCAGGCAAATGCCATGATCTGGGCAACAACGTTGGCGCACAGTTTCTGCTGGCTGGTACTGCCCTGGATATCAACATCCATACCCGTCTGGTTCTGACGGAAGCCAACAAACTGCAGCGGTACAATATCAGTGCCCTGATGCAGGAGCTGATAGAAGGAATGCTGCCCGTTGGTGCCGGGTTCCCCAAAGATGATGGGGCCCGTAGGATAATCGACCGGCTCCCCGAAGCGGTTGACATGCTTTCCGTTGGATTCCATATCGAGCTGCTGCAGATGTGCAGGGAAGCGGTTGAGTGCCTGGGAATAGGGCAGCACGGCAGTGGCCGGATAGCCAAGGACGTTACGCTCGTACACACCGATGAGTGCATCCAGCATGGCAGGATTTTTCATGAGATCGGTCTCTTTCGCTGTCAGATCCGCCTCATGTGCTCCGGCAAGGAAACGTGCGAACACTTCGGGCCCGAAGGCCAGGGAAAGCACCACCCCGCCTACGCAGGAAGTGGAGGAATATCGACCGCCGATATAATCGTCCATGAAGAATGCTGCCAGATAGTCACTGGACTTTGCCAGTGGAGAGGTCTCGCTTGTGACGGCAACCATGTGCTTTGCAGGATCTAGCCCTGCGTTTCTGAGCGCATCTTTTACAAAGGACTCGTTGGTTAGTGTCTCCAGCGTAGTGCCGGACTTGGAGACCAGCACAAAGATGGAATGCTCCACGTCGATGGTTTTCAGTACGCTTGCCGCATCGTCCGGGTCAACATTGCTGATAAATCGAGCTTCGAGCTTGAGAGTTCTGTTCTTCCTCGCCCAGTTCTCCAGCGCAAGATACATAGCGCGGGGGCCGAGGTCACTGCCGCCGATGCCGATCTGGACAACAGTCGTAAACTTCTCCCCTGCTGCATTGGTAATCTCCCCGCTGTGTACTTTTTCGGCAAAGGCAGCTGCCTTCTTCTGCTCACCCAGGTAAAACTCGCGTTTGTCCGTGCCTTCTACAACAACCTTGTCGCCGAGCTGGCCGCGGGTAAGCTGGTGCAGCACCAGGCGCTTTTCTCCGGTATTGATCACCTCGCCATTATAGAGAGCTGCAAACTTCTCTGCAAGCTGTGCCTCTTCCGCCAGCTCTCCAAGGGCTTTGAGCACCTCATCGTCAACAGCTTTGGCAGCAAAGTTGTAAATCAGCCCTTCCGCCATAGGAACGCAATACTTTGCCACACGCGAAGCTCCGTTCTCACCGCTCATTGCTTCCGACAGGTTTACGCTGTTTTTCAGAGCTGTCAGCTTGTCGTAAGCTGCCAGTTTATCCAGGTTTTTCCAGGCAATCATAGGTCATGTCCTTTCTTTTTTCGGGTATTCTTAACAAGCTATCAGTATTTTGAACTTTTAACGACGATATTATACCGCATATCTTTGTTTTTTTCCACTATAAAAATCGGCACACTGCAATTTAAAAGTTCCTCGCCGGGGCTGCTACGTTAATCAAGCTGTCTGGTCAATCAAGCTGTCTAAAAGTCTAAGCCGCGTTATTTTATCGTGTTCAGCCGGTGAATCGCTTTTTATTTTCAAAATTATTACATTTTGCTCACACTTCTGTTGCAAATTGATTTGTGCCGTGCTATAATATAGCAACAAGTAAAAGCCTCAGGAGGAACCTTTCATGAAAATCAAACTCATCACACTGCTGTTACTGTTCAGCCTTGTGTTTTCTGTATGCCCGCTTTCCGCCTTTGCTGCGGACTATACTCCCTATGCGATGCAGGTTGTCGTCAACAAAGGAGATACCGTTTCCGCACTCTGCAGAGCGAGAGGGCTTGATTATGAAGCCGTGCAGACAGCCATTCTTATTCTGAACGGTTATGCAAAAGCAGCTTCTCTCAATGCTATCCGTCCGGGTCAGACGCTCTATCTGCCGAAAACGGCAGAGGATGCAAAGAAAATTGTGGATCTGCATGCCACGGAAGGCCCTGCAAACGCCATCCAGTATACGGTAAAAAGAGGCGACACTATATTCAGCATCTGCACTGCGCTGCGTCTGAATTATTCCGCATGCAAAGATGAGATTAAGAAGCTCAATAACTGGGCCTCTGATAAAGACTTGAGCAAAATCTACGTCGGCCAGAAAATCTATTTCCCGATGACTACCAACTCTTCTGCTCAAAGTACAACTCTTCCGATTTCTTCTGCTTCTACCCCGGCCACTACCGTTCCCGCTACCCAGAGTTCGGTCCGTCCCGCTTCGGACAAGCTGGAATACTATATTGTGACCCATAAAATGGCAGCGGGTGAAACGGTAAACCGCGTATGTGATGATCTCGGTGCAAAATATTCCCCGAAGGTATCCAGCATTGTCAAGGCGCTGAACAATCTCACCAATCTCAGCAGCGTTCAGGCCGGGAAAGAGTACTACTTCCCTTCCACCAGCCCCTACAATGCAACCTTCGCCCTCTACTCACACACCATCGTCTCCGGTGATACCACTTCCAAACTCTGCACTGCCTACGGCGTTCAGTATGGGAAGGTGCAGGATATTCTGGAACGCCTGAACCCGAACTTCAAGCTCACTTCCATCCCCATCGGCAAAACGATTTATCTGATCGGGCCGGCAACGGCAGCCGCTACTTCTTCCGCTCCTGCCCCTGCAGCTACCACAACCCCGGTGAGCGCAGACGGTTATAACGGCACCTATCAGGATAACGTTTCCCAGCGTGCAACCCTTGTCATCACCGGGAATGCACAGCTAAGCAACATCACCGTACACTGGGCTGACAGTGCCATGAAATCGGTTGACTGGACCTTCCAGGGAACATTCAATGCAAGCGGATTGCTGCAGTACACCAACTGCACCAAAACGACTACCGAATATAACGCTGCCGGCGGCGGCATCAGAACCACCAATTATCAGAACGGCACAGGATATCTCTACTACGTCAACGGGGTGCTGTACTGGTATGACAACCAGGAGAATGCTGCAAACAATTGCTACTTCGTGAAAGTAAAATAAAAAGTATCCTTGATTACGCCTGACAGAAGAACCGGGAGAACGTGAGCTCTCCCGGTTCTTCCTTTTTATTCTTTTTCAATGCGTATACATCCCTCTGTCAGGGAAGGATCTGTCCTGATCTGAAGAGACGCAAGCGAAAACATGCTCTGCAAATATTCCGGATTACAGCGATGTTGGCCTGTCATCTGAGAGAGTTGCCTCGGGTTCACGAAAATAGTAACCCGGCTCCCGGCGGCAAACCCTTGCAGCATTTCTTCTGCCCGGTTGCGAAGAATACGGCTGCGCACGAGCTCCCCGAGTGCCGGATGATAAGCTCCTGCTACAGCAGCACCGGCCGAAAGCTCCTCCGTGGGATTGAGGCCGAACCGAATGACCGGGATTTGAGACCGCTCAAACATCGGCAAAAGGACGGCACCGAAAGCGACCGCATCTTCCACGGTATGTTCCCGATATTTCCCTGTCTGCCAGAGATCGTAAAGCTCTGTATCCCGGACGATTACCGTGGGATAGATCCGCACACCGTCCGGCTGTAAAGAAATGATTTCTTCAGCGGTTTTGATGCTGCGTTCCAAAGAGTCACCCGGGAGCCCCGTCATCATTTGAAGAATAAGCGTAAACCCGGAAGCTTTGATCAGCCGGGAAGCATTTTTCACATCTTCTGCAGTATGGCCGCGTTGGGATTGACGCAAAACCTCCTCGCACATGGACTGCGCCCCGAGTTCAATGGTTCTCACTCCATAATTGTGCAGCCTTGTCAGGATCTCCGGCGTAATCGCGTCCGGGCGGGTGGAGAGACGAATGGAGGCAATCATCCCAACATCCATGTATTGCATTGCGGCGGTGAGGAGAGCAACCTGCTGCTCTGTCGGAATGGCTGTGAAACTTCCGCCGTAAAAGGCAAGTTCAGGTTTTGACCCATATGAAAGCAATGCCGCGGCTTTTTCCACTTCGGTTCTCACCGTTTCCTGTGTTGCAGGCGTTTTTACCCCGGATATGCGCCGCTGATTGCAGAAAACACAGGCATGAGGGCATCCCCAATGGGGCACAAACACCGGGATAATGCTGGAGCGCGCGCTCACGCTTTCAGCTCCTCCAGCGCTTTGGCCGCTGCGGCCTGCTCCGCTTCTTTTTTGGATCTTCCGCTGCCTTCTCCTGCCGGGATGCCGTTGATCACCACCCGGAAGGTAAAGGTCTTGTTATGGTCAGGGCCCGATTCAGAGACTTCTTCATAGCGGATAGATACTTCCCCATCCTGCTGGACGAGCTCCTGCAGCTCTGTTTTTGCATCCAGCGTATGGTGCGCCTCTCCGATCTCCGCATGGCTGAGCAGATGCTCCATGATAAAAGCTTTCGCCCGCTCCATCCCGGCATCGAGATAAAGCGCCGCAATAATAGCCTCCACCATATCCGCCAGCACAGATTTGCGCTGCCTTCCTCCGCTGTTTTCCTCTCCCCGGCCGAGACGCATATAACTGCTCAGATTCAAAGAGAGCGCAACGGTATAAAGGCTCTGTTCGCAAACAAGCTCCGAGCGCAGGCGCGTCATCCGCCCCTCGGGAATCGGCGGCTCATGCCGGTAGAGAAACTCCGCCGTTACGAAGCCGAGAATGGAATCTCCCAAAAACTCCAACCTCTCATAGCAGAGAATCTCTCCATGTTTCTCATTGGCATAGGAACTGTGTGTGACGGCTGTTTCCAGCAGGGTTCTGTCGCGGAAGGTATAGCCAAGCTGTTCTTCCAGCCCGGAAAGGGAACGAATCCCCCCAAAAGTCTGGTTGCTCATTCCGGTTTTTCTGCCTTGATCTTCATGTAGTCGATGTTCGCTTTGATATCCTCTATCATCCCGCTCCGGGCAAAGATCACCGCCTGACGGATTGCCGAGAAGAAAGCGGGTGCTTTGGAAGAACCGTGTGCTTTCACAACCGGTTTGGAAATGCCGATCAGGGCTGTGCCGCCGACTTCGTTGGGATCAAAGGACTTTTTCATCGCTCCCAGATCGTTTTTGAGAACAGCTGCAGCCAACTTGTTTTTCGTGCTCTTGTAGAAAACACCCTTGAGGGACTTCATCATGAACTTGATGACGCCTTCCGTGGTCTTCAACAGCACATTTCCGGTAAACCCGTCGGACACCACAACATCCACATCGCCGCTGAACACCGTCGTCCCTTCGACGTTGCCGATAAAGTTGATTCTTCCTTTGTCATTTGCTTCTTTCAAAAGGGCAAAGGTACGGTGCTGCAGTTCTCCGCCTTTGGTATCTTCCGTACCGATATTCAAAAGCCCGACGCGCGGATTGGTGCAGCCCATAATTTTGCTTGCATAGTAGCTGCCCATAAACGCAAACTGGAGCAGATATTCCGCCGTGCACTCCACATTGGCTCCGCAGTCAATCAGCATCACGCCGTGCTCCCCTGCCGGCAAAACCGGTGCAAGCGCTGCCCGGCGAATGCCCTTGATTCTCCCGACGGTCAGTGTTGCCCCTGTCAGCAAGGCACCCGTGGATCCGGCTGACACCACAGCATCGCCTTTCCCTTCCGATAGGAGCTTCAGGGCAACCGCCATGGAAGAATCTTTCTTCCTCCTGGTAGCCGTGCTCGGATCATCCTCCATAGTGATGATTTCTTCCGTATGGACGATTTCAAACTGAGAGGCGCGCGTCCCCAGGCAGGCTTTGACTTCCTGTTCTTTTCCGACAAAAAGAATCTCCACCCCAAGCTCATCGGCGGCTTTCACGGCACCGGCTACGATTTCCCGGGGTGCATTGTCGCCGCTCATCGCATCAATAATGATCTTCATGCAAACAGTTCTCCTTTTCTTTCCTTTTTCATTTCCTCTATCCATTTGAGGGATCGGGCGGAGATTTCCGCATTTTTATTTCGTTTTCCTTTCACCCGGTATCCAAGGGGAGTGATAATCCCGAAATTGATGTTCATCGGCTGAAATTCCCCGATACTGCCGCCAGAAATATATTGCGCCAATGCTCCGATGGCTGTTTCCTGCGGGAAATCAACTGCCGGAAGCCCCAGAACACGGGCAGCGGTCTCGATGCCCACAAGCATACCGGAAGCCGCCGACTCCACATACCCCTCGACGCCGGTCATCTGGCCGGCAAAACTGATCCGTGGCAAGCTTTTCAGGCGGTAATACCGGTCGAGCAGATGCGGGCTGTTGAGAAAAGTATTCCGATGCATGACGCCGTACCGCACAAACTCTGCGTTACGCAAAGCCGGAATCATGGAAAACACCCGTTTTTGCTCACCAAACGTCAAATGCGTCTGAAACCCGACGATGTTATAGAGCGTCCCTTCGGCGTTGTCCTTCCGAAGCTGCACGACGGCGTAATTATCCTTCCCGGTGCGCGGATCGACGAGCCCCACCGGCTTTAAGGGGCCATAACGGAGAGTATCAATTCCGCGGCGAGCCATCACCTCAACAGGCATGCAGCCTTCAAAAACGGCACCGTCGTCAAAGCCGTGCACAACCGCCTCTTTCGCCGCTGCAAGTTCCTGAACAAAAGCGAGATACTCCTCCTTATCCATCGGGCAGTTAACATAATCTTTTGTTCCCTTGTCGTAACGGGATGCAAAGAAGGCGCTGGAGAGGTCTACACTCTCGAGGGTTACGATCGGTGCCACGGCATCATAAAAGTGAAGGCCTTCTTCGCCGCAAAGTGCGCCGATTTTATCTGCAATGGCGTCGCTGCTCAGGGGGCCGGTTGCAATGACGACCTCTCCCTCCGGAATTTCGGATACCTCTTCCGAGATTACTTCAATCCTGTCACAGGAGGAAAGCTTTTCCGTAATGGTACGGGCAAAGCCTTCCCGGTCTACAGCCAGAGCTCCGCCGGCAGGCACACGGTTTTTGTCTGCACTCTCCAAAAAGAGAGAATCCATCATACGCATCTCCGCTTTCAGCAGCCCGACTGCGTTGGACAGTTCATCCGACCGGAGAGAATTGGAACAGACAAGTTCGCCGAAGAGAGGCGAAACATGTGCGGGCGTCATTTTATGGGGTTTCATCTCATAGAGTTTGACGGAGATTCCCCTTTTGGCGAGCTGCCAGGCGCATTCACTCCCTGCCGGGCCTGCCCCGATTACGGTTACCTGAGAATTCTGATTCATGGTTTTCCTTCCTTAGGAACGGTTCCTTATCAGGAAGAAGCCGATTTATTTCGGCTTCTTCACTGTTGTTTTTGAAGATTTTGTTGTGCGGGAAGTAGTTTTCCCCTTTGCAGTCTTCGCCGGTTTTGCCTTCTCGGCTGCAGCACCTTCCGAAGGCTGCTTTTTGCGATATCTCCTGTCTTCCAGGGGGACGAACTTCTCGCACTCCTCGTTTTCGCAGAAGGTTTTGGCCTTTCCGCGCCCGCTCGGCTTGAACAGGGTTTTACCGCAGGAGGGGCAGAAATCCTTCGTAGGAACATCCCACGTAATAAAATCGCATTTGCGCACCTGGTTTCTCTCGCAGGCAAAATAGGCTTTGCCTTCCTGATCCGTCAGGGCAAGGATTTTTCCGCCGCATCTGGGGCAGGTATCCGTATCAGGCTTCTGCTCCGTCCGGAAAAAGCAGAGGGGTTTGTTCTCTTCGCAGGAATAATAGACGGTGTTGTTGCGATTGGTATGCTTCAGAATGCGGCCTCCGCATTTGGGGCACTTTCCGGGCATCTCAATGACAAGGGGTTTGGTAAAATCACAGTCCGGGAAGCGGGAACAACCCAGAAAATCACCGAAACGGCCGTGTTTTTTGACCATTTTCGCGCCGCAAACGTCACAGATCTCATCCGTCTCTTCATCCGGCACTTTCAGGCGCATGCCTTCGGTTTTTGCCTCTGCAGCAACCCGTTCCTGGCTGAACTCCTCGTAAAACCGCTGCAGCACACTCTTCCACTCTTCACTGCCGGTTTCAATTCTGTCAAGATCCGACTCCATATTGCTCGTAAAGCCAACATCGACAATATCCGGGAAGTATTCCTGCAAGAAGCCGTTGACCACTTCTCCAAGCGGCGTCGGCTGGAGGTACTTTCCCTCTTTGGCGACATACCCGTGAGAAGAAATGGTGGCAACCGTGGCTGCATAGGTAGAGGGGCGGCCGATCCCTTTTCTTTCCATATCCTGAATAAGGGTGGCCTCCGTGTAACGGCGGGGTGGCTGCGTAAACTGCTGGTCAGGAGCCGCTTTGACAAAATCAAGCGCCTGTCCTTCTTCCAGAGGAGGAAGCTTACCGGCAAGCTCGTCCGATTCCTCATCCTTTGCTTCTTCATACAGGGCAGTAAACCCTTTAAAAACGATTTCGGAGCTCTGTGCCTGGAAGACATATCCGGCGGAAACCACATCCACTGCCACTTCATCATAAACAGCGTCGGCCATCTGGGAAGCCGTGAAACGGCGCCAGATCAGCCGATAGAGCATATATTGCTCTCTTGTGAGATCTCCGCGGATTTCTTCCGGTGTAAGCGTGACATCGGAAGGCCGGATTGCCTCGTGGGCATCCTGTGCGCCGGCATTGGTCTGGTAATGCCGTGCCTTCCCGGGGATATAATTCTTCCCGTACACGTTGGAAATATAGGTGCGTGCCGCCGCAATTGCCTCTTCGGAAATTCGCAGCGAGTCCGTCCTCATATAGGTGATGAGGCCGACACTGCCCCTCCCGCTGATCTCCACGCCTTCGTAAAGCTGCTGGGCAATCATCATGGTACGTCGCGGCGTCATATTCAGCCTGCGGGATGCCTCCTGCTGCAAGGTAGACGTCCGAAACGGAGGCGAAGGCTTTTTCGGCTTTTGGGTTTTCGCCACACGTTTTACCGAAAACGGAGCGTTGGATATCGCCGCAATAACGGCATCGGTTTCTTCTTTTGTGCGGAGCGTATGCCTTTTTTCACTGTTTTCCGGAGCAAAATAACGGGCAGTAAAGGTTTTGCTGTCAGGTCGCTCTGTCGGCTTCAAAACTGCGTCCAGATGCCAGTATTCCTCTTTCTGAAAAGAGCGAATCTCGTTTTCCCGATCAACCACCATCCGCACGGCGACCGACTGTACACGCCCGGCGGAGAGCCCGTACTTCACCGTGTGCCAAAGCATCGGGGAGAGCTGATAACCGACGATGCGGTCCAGAACACGGCGTGCCTGCTGGGCGTTTACCAGATTCTGGTCGATATCCCGCGGATTCCGGATTCCGTTTGTCACAACGTTTTTCGTAATTTCATTGAAGGTAACCCGTTTGGCCTTTTCGTCCGGCAGGGCAAGCAGTTCCTTCAGATGCCAGGAAATGGCCTCGCCTTCGCGGTCAGGGTCCGTTGCGAGGAAGACGGTATCGGCCTTCTTTGCCTCTGCTTTGAGTTCTTTGATGACCTGGGTTTTATCCCGCATGGGAATATATTTTGGTTCAAAGGTGTCAAGATCGACACCGAGGGTACTTTTCGGAAGGTCCCGCAAATGCCCCATCGACGCCTTTACCTTATAATTTCTTCCGAGATACTTCTCAATCGTCTTCGCCTTGGCTGGAGATTCGACAATCACAAGATTCTTCTCAGGCATGTTGAATGATTCCTCACTTATTCTTCACGAATGATAATATTGCCGGCTGCATCCCGTCTGGTAACGCCCCGGATTTCAAGCATGGTCAGTGCAGAGAGCACGGCCTTTGCCTCAAGCCCTGTCTGCCCGATGATTTCTTCCGCGCTGCACGCTCCGGAAAGGACCGCAAGCGCCACTTGTTGTTGTGTTTCACTCAGGACGGAGAGCTTTTCCGATATGTCAATATAGCAATGGGGCGGGGCGTTGTCAAGGCGTTTTTTCTTGGATTTTTCGGAAGCAGCTTCCTGTTTCGGCCGTTTTTCAGAGGTTTCACTCCTGTTTTTTCCGCTTTTTTTCTCTGTAAAAGCCGGCTTTTTCTCCATCGGTTCCGGATCCGGAAATTGCGGAAAGCTCGCCCGGCTTTCCGGATTCAGTATGTTTGGATAAGAAACATTCAGTTCCTCTGCCACCTCCCAGCCATGGGTTACAAGCTGGGCGCCTTCCCGGAGAAAGCGAATCGTACCGAGGCCTGTTTCGCTGTCGGCATTGCCCGGAATGGCAAAGATCTCTTTTCCCTGCTCAAGGGCTTCGGCCACGAATAGGCGCGTCCCGCTTTTTTCGGGGGCTTCCGCCACGACAACCCCGACGGAAATCCCGGCAGCGATGCGGTTTCTGGCACGGAAAAACGTTTTCAGCTGAGGCGTTCCAGGGGCATACTCCGAAAGCAGCGCGCCCTGCCGGCATACTCTCGCCGGAAGTCCGCTTCGGGCTTTGATCGGTGTGCCCAGCACGCCAACGCAGATTCCGCCGGCCGCCAGCGCACCTTCCGCCGCGGCGGCATCAATCCCCTGGGTCAGCCCGGAGACAATAACACTCCCGCATTTGGAAAGCTCATATGCCATGTTTCTGCCCATTTTAATTCCGTAGGGGCTGGCTTTTCGTGTGCCGATCACGGCAACCGGAACTTCAGCATCGAGATCCGGAAGCCTTCCCTTGACATAAAGGACGACAGGCGGGGCGAAGATCTCCTTCAGGCGTTTGGGATAGCGTGCATCATCCAGCGTCAGGAAAGAGAGCCCCTCCTCCTCACAGCGCTCCGGAATCAGCCTTGCTTCGGTAAGATCCCGCGCCTCCAGGGCCTCGGCATCTCTGGCGGTAATACCCTCTACTCCGGTAAAAGAGCCTTTCGGTGCAAAAAATGCGGCCTCCGCACTGCCGTACACCTCCAGCAAAGCAGCCTTTGCATTGAGATTGACTTCCGCCAGCGACGAAAGCCATAGCCAATAAATTGCAGACGAGTTCATAGCATTCTGCCTCTCATTTCCCACATGATAATGCTTGCCGCAACCGCCGCATTGAGCGATTCGCTGTCGGGCTGCATGGGGATAATCACTTCTTTTGCACACAGATTGATCAGTTCCCGGCTCAACCCGCTGCCTTCACTCCCCACAGCTACCGCCGCATGGGTCAGATCCATGGCAAGGATATTTTCCGCTCTTTCCGAGAGCACCGCCCCCACCAGAGGCAGATCCCAGCTTTCAAGCACCTGCCGGAGAGCAGTAAGCGGAATTCGCTCCACTCTCTGGCGGAAAATCGCTCCCATGGTAGCGCGTACGGTTTTTGGGTGGTAAAGATCGGCGCAGGCCCCGGTGAGCACCACCGCCCCGATGCCAAGGGCATTTGCCGTACGCAGCACAGTTCCAACATTGCCAGGATCCTGCACGTTCTCCAGCACGATGGCATTCCGGGGGGTGATATCTTCCCGGTTCTCCGGAATTTTCACCGTGAAAACCGGCCCGGGGCTGTTTGCCATGGGCGAGGCGACTTCAAAAACATCCTCCGGCGCAATCAACTGCTGGGCGCCGGGAATTTCCACCGGTTCCGACCCGTGTTCCTTCCAAAGGACAGTCGCAATCTCCGCCCGGGCATTAACGGCTTCTTCCAGCAGTTTCAGCCCGTCGCAAACATAATAGCCCTGTTCTCTACGCTCTTTCGCATCACTGCCGAGCAACCGAAGCGAGGCAATCATTCTGTTCTTTCTCGATGTGATTCTTTCCATCTTCTTCTCCCCGATCAATAAGGAGTTTTCGCCCGCTCCACATTCAGCATTTCTGCCAGCTTCTGTGCCGGGAGCATCGAATCGTCCGCTTCCATCAGACGGTTCGAAACATACTGAAAAGAGGTCCCGTTGCCCGGCCGAACCGTCAGCTCATGACGAAAAGATCGGTCCGTTCCGTACCATTTGTTCACCGCGTCCACAATCATGGTAATGGTGCCGTTGGCATTGTATGTATAGCTCACCACCTCAGGAAACGGCGTGCGCGGGGTTACATTATAATAATCCGTGTCATACCCGAGGAAAAGATATCCTCTGAGCTGGGAAGTATAATCGGAAATCGCCCGCAGCGTGGAAGAATCAATACGGAAGTAAACCCCGACGTTGTTTTCAAAGATATCCTGCGGAACAAGATACAGCTTCGTCCCGGCCACGGTTTTATAATACGACCTCGCATTGTAGGACGAAAGCATCTCCGTGCCGTTGTACATGGCAAAAATATAGGCATAGAGGCTGTTGAAATCAATGGGATTGAAATACTGCTCATTCCAGTCGGTCAGGAAGAGATTGTTCTCAAAGTATCCCACAGGCTCAACGTAACGCTGGCAGAGTGTCTTCGCCTCGCTGTCCATCGGGAGAACGCGAATCATTACATAAGCGTCGGTATTTGCCCGCTGGTTCTCATCAAAATCCGACGTATCCCGGTTGTAAATCATCCATCCTTTGGCAGTATAGCGCACACTCCCGACGGCATAGCGGCCTTCGGAATAGATTCTCGTTGTGCCGTCATCATTCCAGGCAGCGGAGGACGAATAGAGGTGCCATCTTCCCGTCGTGCGGCTGAGCAGAAAGCCGCTGAGATGCCCGTCCGGATAGACAATGATGTAAGTTCCGTTCACATCGTCCAACCCGTAAGCTGCCTTGGAAGCAAAATCATCCAGTGCTTCGTATCCCTGCATGTTAAAAGCTCCTGCGCTGTCCTGGGCGGGGTAACCAGCTGCAGCGATGGCTGTGAGCATGGAAAAGATATCCTGCCGCGAAATGGTGACATTCATGGCCGTCCCCTTGTCGGCAGCGAGATAAATTTCCCGGCAGGCATCACATGCTGTCAGGAGGCGGGCTTTCAACGTATCAATCAGCGCATCTCCCTCCTGGAGGCTGTTGTATTCCTCATCGGAGAAAGCCAGCCCGTCTGTGATCTCCACGCCCGCATCCGCAGACGCTTCGCCCGGAGCAGGCCCGTTTTCGTAACCGGTGTGGATCACGTCCTCCTCATCGCCGGTTACAAGGACGATTTTCCCGTCGACTACTTCATAATGCTCGGCCTGCTGCTTCCTGCCGCATGCCGAAAAAAACATGCACAAAAGCAGCAGAAGAGCGATCTTTGATTGTTTTCTGATAGAACCCATATCCATGCACCATCGTTTCGGCCTGTTTCTGCCGTAAATCTCTTCTGAAAGTACCAACCATTGGTTTTTTATTTTACCGAATTCCACTCTCTATTGCAAGAGCAAAAGTGCAATTGCACGGGTGTTCTCTGTTTTTCCTCTTGTCTTTTTTTCATTTTTGGGTTGCATAAGGGAAAACGTTAGTGTATAATTAATCGGTAACGCGTTGAAACTGTG
Source organism: Oscillospiraceae bacterium (assembly GCA_017469115.1). Taxonomy (GTDB): domain Bacteria; phylum Bacillota; class Clostridia; order Oscillospirales; family Oscillospiraceae; genus Limivicinus. Next base: position 32,634 of record JAFUGY010000068.1, on the reverse strand, counting down.
TTTTATTTTACCCATTGCACATATTACTGAGAGAGGAAGCAACAAATGGAAACCAAAAACATTCGCAACATTGCTCTGATGGGCCACGGAAATTCGGGGAAGACCAGCCTTGCCGAAAGCATGCTGTTTGTCACCGGTGCAGTCGACCGCCTTGGAAAAGTATCTGACGGGAACACCGTCTGCGACTATGACGCAGAAGAAATCAGCCGCCAGATTTCCATTTCCCTTTCGATCGCTCCCGTAACCTTCTCCGGCCGCAAGGTCAACGTGCTCGACACTCCGGGCTTTTTCGATTTCGCAGGTGAAGTGCTCTGCGCAATCCGCGCAGTGGAAGCCGGCGTGATTCTCTGCACCGCAAAAGACGGGCTTTCCGTCGGTGCCGACCGTTGCTGGAAGTACCTCAAAGCGGCCAACAAGCCTGTGATGTTCTGCATCTCCAAGTGCAACGAAGAGCACGGCGATTACTTCAAAGTTCTGGAAGCCCTCAAGGGCAAATACGGCAGCATTGTCTGCCCGGTCACCATCCCCACGAGCGACGGCAAGGGTGTCATTGATCTCGTTCACAACACCTGCTATGCCACCAATGGCAGCAAGACCACCAAGATGGCTGTTCCCGCTGCCGATGCAGGCCATGTGGAAGATCTCCGTGCAGAGCTGATGGAAGCTGCTGCCGGTGCAACAGAAGAACTGATGGAGAAGTTCTTCGAGACGATGGAACTCGACGAGAAGGACATTATTGAAGGTCTGAAAGTCGGTGTTGCAGAACGCGCAGTCGTCCCCGTGTTCGCAAGCGATGCGATGACGAACGTCGGTACAGAGGCAATTCTGCAGGGCATCTGCGATTACTGTCCCGCTCCGGAAGAGAAAGCCGATCCGACTGTCGGCTTCGTCTTCAAAACCATTTCCGATAAATTCGGTAAATACAGCCTTGTCAAGGTCATGTCCGGTAAAGTTGCTGCCGGTATGAGCCTTCGCAACGTTCGCGCCTCCTCCAATGACAAGCTCGGCCGTCTCTACACCATGACCGGCAAGAAGAACGTTGAAGTAGCCGACGCCTGCTGCGGTGACATCGTCGCCGTCGGCAAGATGGATTGGAAGACGGGCGACACGCTCACCGATTCCAAGGATGATGTGGAACTCCCCGCCATCGAAATCCCCGAACCCATGTACTCCATGGCAATCGCTCCGAAGACCAAGGGCCAGGACGACAAAGTTGCTGCCGGTCTCTCCAAGCTCAACGAGGAAGACATTTCCTTCACCGTCGTCAGCAATCCTGAGACACACCAGATGGTCATCTCCGGCGCCGGCGATATTCAGATCGGTGTTCTCTGCTCCAAGCTCAAGAGCCTTTACAACGTGGAAACCGAGCTTCTTCCCGCACGCGTCGCATACCGCGAGAAGATCAAGAGCAAGGTGGAAGCTCACGGCCGTCACAAGAAGCAGTCCGGCGGCAGCGGCCAGTTCGGTGATGTTTGGATTCGTTTCGAGCCGCAGGAAGAGCAGGATGACATGATCTTCGCAGAAGAAGTATTCGGCGGTTCCGTTCCGAAAAACTTCTTCCCGTCCGTTGAAAAGGGTCTGCGCAATGCAGTTCAGAAGGGCGTTCTCGCAGGGTATCCCCTTGTCGGCCTGAAAGCCACTCTGTATGATGGCTCCTACCACCCGGTTGACTCCAACGATATGGCCTTCCAGACGGCTGCCCGCCTTGCTTACCAGGATGGTATTCCCAAGGCAAAGCCGACGATTCTTGAGCCGATCGGCCAGCTGTTCGTCACCATTCCGGATGAATATCAAGGCGCTATCATCGGCGACATTAACTCCAAGCGCCGCGGCACCATGATGGGCTCCATGCCTGCTGATGACGGTATGACCACCATCGAGGCAGAAGTTCCGATGGCTGAAATGAGCACCTACACCATCGACCTTCGCTCCATGACGCAGGGCAGCGGCACCTTCACCTGCAAGTTTGTCCGTTACCAGGAAGCTCCCGGCAACGTTCAGGAAAAGGTGATTGCCGAGGCAAAGGCTGCAGAAGCAGAATAAATCAATATCGTTTTCATTACTTCGGCATTCTTCACAATGCCGAAGTAATACTATGGGAACATGAATACGAACAAAATTACGACACTGAAAAATCTGGTCTGGGCTCTGGGCATTGTGATTTGTCTGGTCTTTGTTGCAGTCGGTATGATATTCGTCATGTTTCGCCGATATAAAGCGCCGGACCAGTCTTATGACTATTCGCTTTACAACACGGCTGAAACGGCGGCAGCGGATCTCTCCTCCGGTGCTCTCGGAAGCGGAAATTCCCGCGGTGCTCTACATCTTCTGGGTGAAACAGCAGACGGAGGTGATAGTTATGTCAACCGAATGGTTTTTCTGGTCGACAGCACCTATATCGGCCTTCGGGATCTTGGTCTGATCAACAGCAACCAAGTGTGGGGTTCCCCCACCGGCAGCCTGAAAATGGAGAATCTGCCTAATGCCGTGATCCGCTATCCAAATGACGGCAGTGAAATATCTCCTGTCAGCGCAGCCATGATCTCCAAACCCGATATCATGGTAATTGCCATCGGAGAAGACGGGCTTGCCAATGTGGATGAAAACACCTTTATCACCTACTATGACAATCTTGTCAACGAGATTAAATCTGCAAGCCCCGACACTCTGATCATCTGCTGCGGTCTGCCGTCCATCATCCCGGGCTATAACGGAAGTGACGGTTTGACTGTTACCCGCATCAGTGACGGCAATGACTGGGTTCAGCTTGTCTGCCGTGATACACAATCCTACTTCCTCAATGTGCAGGAAGATCTCAGTGAAAGCGTTCAGCTCTATGCACGCTATGCTTCTTCCAACGGAAAAACGCTCAACCGCGCCGGCTTGGAAGTATTCCTTCGCTATCTTCGAACGCACGCCATCCCGCGATAATCACAATAAACATCCACCCGCCAAGCGGGTGGATGTTTATTGTATCATGCCGTAAACGATTTATGCCGCGCCAGTCGGTTTAACGCACAACTGCCTTAGAGCTTCTCTCACATTCTCCGCCAGCGGCATTGGAGATGAAAGCATATGGCTGCATAAGCGCCTAAAGTTTGCTGTCCGGTTTTCTTCATGCACCGTCCACCCAGAATGCCTCAAAGAGCGCTCTCCCGTCCATTCTCTCTCCGCTTTCGATGGAGAGGATATCTTTGAGAAAGATCTTCCGCTCGTCCAGACGGAGAAAGCAGTTGTTCACCTGTGTGACTCTGCCCGTCACCGTATGGTATTGGCCAAGCGATCCGTAGGCATCGCTGTTGCGGTCGCTGCATGGGATGAAAACCCTGACGGATACCGTGATGCGGTTTTTCCTTGCCAACACGCTGTTTCGCGTCAGTTGCCAGAGAATGTTCAGGCGCCTGTCCAGCTCCTCAATCTCTCCTTCCGTCAGCTCCCGCCGGGGCTCATATTCCACCCGCTTGGCCTCAATCCCGTCTTCAAAGCCTTTGAGTGCTGCAAAGGGAGAAAAGATCTTCGCCCGTTTGCCCGGAGCCATGGACGGATGCTTCTTTCGAAAGTCATCACAGGGGTGATGCCGCGGCTCGCCCCGCAGCAAAACATCCCGATAGGCAAAATCCTTCGGCATCGGCATCGCACCGATCATCTGTTTCTCCTTTCCCTGTCCCCACCGAGCAGCAGGAGCAGAGCCTTTCTTCAGGCCCGGTGCCCGCCGATCTGCAGATTTCTTTCCAGTGTTGTTGCGCCTTCCTGCAGGTTTTTGCCGGTAAAAAGCGCGTTTGCTCCATACTTGATGCGCACCGACTGCATGGCCTCCCGCACGGCCTTCTCCCTTGCCAGCGCGGAATAGTCGGTAAACAGATCCATCTGAAGAAAGGCACCTTCCGCCGCAGCCACATCTTCCGCGCAGATACCAAGCCTGCGGTAGAGCAGGCGGTGGTCCGTCTTCGCATCGAACTGGGCGGCAAGTGCCTCCGCCACCTGGCAGGGGCTGTTCGTCTTCATGCGCATGCGTGCCGTGCCGTTGCTGTGCACGGGGTGCAGCCTGCCGTAGAAATCCAGCGTCACCCTGCCGTCATAATCCGTCAACTTTTCCAGGCTCTTATAGTCATACGATACCCACCATGTAAAAGCCGGGGCAACCAGTTTTTTTCGGAACATGTCGGCACAGAGCACATCAATCATCTCAAGGAAAACATTCCTCGCCTCCTCATAGGCATAGGGGCGCGGAAGAACCTGCCCGTTGGAGAGGCTGTGGCCGTCGGCCTGATAGCCCTTGATATCCGCCATGGTGACGCATTCCCTGCCCCAGGCATGGTCAATCAGAATCTCTCCGTCGATGCCGAAGGCGCGGTAAAACCATTCCTCATCAATCTGTGACCGTGCCGCAACCTCCCCCATAGTGAAAAGACCTTCCTTCTGGAGGCGGGCAGCCTTGCCCGGGCCGATCTGCCAGAAGTCCGTCAGCGGCTGGTGATTCCAAAGGAGATAGCGGTAACTCTCTTCATTCAGTTCCGCAATGCGCACACCGTTCCGATCCGGCGGCGACTTTTTCGCTACAATATCCATCGCCACCTTGGCGAGATAAAGGTTCGTGCCGATGCCGACGGTTGCGGTAATCCCCGTGACGGCAAGCACATCCTGAAGCATCGTCATGGCCATGAGGCGGGCAGGCTCGACGCCGATGGCAGCCGCTTCCACCCGATAGGCAAAGAGATACGGGTCGCAATGGATGAAGCATTCGTCGATGCTGTAAACATGGATGTCATCCGCAGCGGCGTACTTCAGAAATACGGAATAAATCCGTGCCGACACCCGCTCATACTCCGCCATGCGCGGCACGGCAATGAGATAGGAGATTCGTTTGCAGTTCTCCTTCTCCCAGCGGTTGATGGCCTGCTTGGCTTCAAAGAGCCGCGGTCTGCTCGGCACCCCCTTGGCTTTCAGGTTTGGAGAGACGGCAAGACAGATCGTCTGGTCGCTGCGGGTCTCGTCCGCCACCAGCAGATCCGCCTTCAGCGGGTCCAGACCCCGGTAAACACACTCCACGGAGGCATAAAAGCTTTTCATGTCGATGGCAAGATACGTCGCCATGCCCTTCGCCTCCCGTCTTATCCGTCAGCTTTTCACTGCCAGCGGCTGAACACCTTGTCAAACGTCGGCAGCTCGATGCCCGAAACATCATAGCCGCGCACTTCCAGCGCTTCCAGCTTGAAATCGATAATATACGCCGGCACACATGCTTCCTGCGCCATTTCACCCTTCGTCAGACAGCAGCCTCCATGCCGGATATCCCGTGCCTGCTCCTGCAACTCTTCATACATCCGCGCGAGCTCCTGCTGATATGCCTCCATCCGGCGCACTCTGCCCTCCGGCGAGCCGTTGAGGCGCACAATGCTGTAATGCCGCTTATAATCGCGCACTGCCTGCTCAAACGACTCCACGCTTGCCCGGTAGGCTACCACATCGGCATTGTCATACCCCATCATGTCGAGAACCGCCTCGGTGTCGACCACAAAGTCCGCCGCGCCGATATTCGCATCCCTTTCAGTACTGGCCACCAGATGAAAATCGCTGAAGGATCCTATATCCGTGTGTGCCCCGGCTCCGTTCAGGAACCCTGGGAAATCCAGATGCCCGCAAAGGCCGTGAAAGCCCTCGTGCATCACCCCAAAATCGTATTTCTTCCCGGTCAGATTCCGGCTGACGCCGTAGTATGTCGTTCCCTTCCGGCGCATGATAAACCCATCCACCGAGTTGCCGGGATCGATAAACACATACCCCATATACGCCAGAAGATCATCCGGATCCCGGGAAGCTGCCGCTTTGGCAATCCGATCCATCTTCTTCAAAACTTCTATCCGCATTTCGTCTGCCTCAAACGCACGCCCTTATGCATTCTCTTCGGATAGATCGGACCTCTCCGCCTGCTCTGCGTCAGATGCACGCATTGCATCGTCCGCCGCTTTTCGCATTCCTTCCGTGCGCATCTTCCACTCCGGCGTGCGGAACTTGTTGGGGGTAAACTTCTCCTTGGCGCGAATCTCGGCATCCACCAGCACTTTGCGCATGACTGCTATAAAGTCCAGCTGGTCCTCTGCCGAGAGCGTACCGCCGGCAAGCAGGGCATTCGTCCCGTCCAGATAGGCCTGAGCGGAATTTGCCGCCGTGCTGCCGTAAATCCGGCCCATTTCGTCAATCGCTCTTGCCTTTGCCATCTCTACTTCCGGGTTTTCAACTCCCAGTAATTCATCCGTTGAGATGCCGAATACCTGCGCCATCTTCACGCAGGTGTCCCCAAAGGGGATTCGCTCGCCGTTTTCATAGTTGATGATGGATCGCCCGGCCACACCGATCTTTTCCCCCAGTTCCGCGCGCGTCATCTTTGCATCCTTCCGCAGCTTCTGAAGGCGCAAAGCAAAGTCTTTATACGGAGCATCATCCTTGATTGTCGCTGCCATCCTGTCCTCCTGATTTTCTCTGCTGCAGCAGAGTATTTTACACGTTTATGCCGTTCCGCCATTTTTTCCAAACAATTTGGCAGAAGGCGTCTTTCAAATCCGTCATCCTGTTTTTTGAAATTTCGTGCATTTAAATGAGATCTCATCGGGAACTCTCATGTTGTTTCCTCTCTTTACATACACTTTCGTGTTCCTGTTCCCAGGTTTTTACACGTTGATTCCCTGTACTTCGTATAGTAGCACAAGAGAACAACCGTGTCAACGTATTTTTTGTGTGTTCAGAGCATACCCCTATGGATAAGGGTATGCTCCTCCGGAAGGTTCAAAATCGTTGCATTTTGGCTATGCACATGATACAATCTTTTATACTTCTTTAAACGGGGCAGCTCCATCCCAAACGACCGGATATCCCCTGCCGGGCGGATTCTGAAGCTGCCGGAGGAGTGCTAAACGATGACGATTTTGTTTGTGTACCTGCTGCTCATCAATCTCACTGCCTTTTTTCTGATGGGGGCAGACAAGAAAAAAGCCCGGCAGAATGCCTGGCGGATCTCTGAGAAAACGCTGTTTCTGGCCGCTGTCCTCGGCGGCAGCGTCGGTGCCATTCTTGGCATGTGGTTCTTCCGCCATAAGACAAAGCACTGGTATTTTATCTTCGGCATGCCAGCCATCCTTATCCTGCAGCTCGCCGCCTGGCTCCTACTGCGCACAGTAATCTGATCTTGTGATACGGGATTATGTTTCTTTTGTTGTTGATACAGTTTTTGCTGCCACTGCAGTTATCTCACTGTTATAATGCCATGTCGTCACTGCCTGATAATCAAAACCACCGGTTGAACGAATGAACCGGTGGTTTTGATTTATGGAAAGATCAGAAGAATTCGCCCGGAATCTCGATTGTCAAATCTCCGGTCGGAAAACTGCAGCACGGATGAATGTCAGAAGCATCAAACATAAAATTAATTTTTTACCAAAAAGGCAAAATTCAATCAGCTGTCACTGTTCGCTTTCTATGAGTGTGCATCCGGGCATAAAAATACAGGCCGGTGATTGTCATCATTGCCTGTAAAAAAGGCTCCCGGTCTCCGGTAAAAAACCGATAATCGAGAGCTTACTTTAGCCCGGCTCAGCCCTTCCAGCTTATTGAGCTCTTTTATATTTTCAAATTACATTGTTATTCTATCTCTTGGTTTTTCGTTTCATTACGCTCTGCTGTAAAGCATCATCTGTCTTTCCCTATTCACAGCACTTTCAACGGCGACAGCAGCAAAAGCAGCGGGAATCAGCAGGTTCACAAAAAGATTCATACCAAAGTAAACGCCGACCAGCGGGAGAAGAACAAACATAACAGCATTCACGATGAGAAGATTTACCACAAACAGCATTGCAAACAGTTCCACAAATTTCATTTTATTTTTCCTCCGTTTTTATTTGATGGCGTAAGTATAGCACAATCATTATCACACTACTGTCACACACGTTGAAACATTGAGAAAAATTATTTGCGAACCAACTCCTCAGCCGAGTAAAGGTCTTCGGACATTCTTTTGATAACATCTGTTGCGAAAACTGCTATAATTGATTCAGATCCCAATCCGGAATAGAATGTCTAATCAGAATACAGCATTTTCTCACTTTTTGTCGTGTTCAAAAGATAAGATCGGTGTTAAACTGACTGCGAAAGGAGGCATTTCAAGTGGATCAGATGAAGATCGGCGCTTTCCTGAAAGCGCTCAGAAAAGAGAAGAATTTGACACAGGAGCAGTTGGCTGAACAGCTGGGTGTTTCCAACAGATCAATTTCACGCTGGGAGACCGGAAACAATATGCCTGACAGCAGTTTATTGACTGAAATTGCAGAGTTTTATGATGTGAGCATTCCGGAGTTAATTTACGGAGAAAGGAAACGCGAGACAATGAAAGAAGATGTAAAAGAAGTTGCCGAAACGATGTCGGATTACGCCAAAGCAGAAAAAGAAACGTTGGTGAAGAGCATCCGAAATATGAGCTTTCTTGGTCTTATCGCGCTGATTCTCTACATGGCACTCGGGAGAACCGGCTTTTATGCCGGAAATAACCTGTTCCGGTATGCTTATGGAATCAGCAAAGCAATAATATATGTCACGGTATTCATGTTCCCCTTATATACAACGGGATTGCTGAGTAAATTCAGGATCAGAAATACAAATTCTAAATACAGCAGTATTCCGGAACCTGTAAGAAAAGTCATTTGGTTTCTTGCAATGTTTGCAGTTGCAGCATGGATAAGGCTCTTGATATCAAAGTTCCTTAAATAACGGTTTCCCATAAAAAATGATTTGACTTTTTTAAAAATTCGGCTTATAATGCCCGACAGTGTGTGGCGAAAGCGTAAATCCGACTTCGCCGCACACTTTTCATTTCATACATGGAAACGATACAAGCATTGTGCTGATACGATACAACGGTCTGCACGGTGCTTTTTCGTTTTGGAAGGAGAACACATGGAACAAAAATCCAACGCTTTTCTGGAAACAGAAAAACTCTCAACCCTGATGCGGAAATACTCGCTTCCCTGCATCATATCGCTGGTCGTGGCCGCACTCTATAACATCGTCGATCAGATTTTCATCGCCAACGCTGACTATCTCGGCTCCTATGGCAATGCTGCCAACACGGTTGTTTTTCCGTTGACGGTAGTCGCTCTGGCGATCGCAGTCATGATCGGGGACGGTGCCTGCGCCTTCGTTTCCATCTCACTGGGAGCAGGGAGAACCGACGATGCCCACCGAAGCATCGGCAATGCCATCATCCTTTGCCTGGGGACCAGCCTGATTCTGACAGCTGTCTATCTTCTGGCCATGGAGCCGATTCTAACCTTCTTCGGCGGCAAGGTCAATGCAGAGACCTACATCTCCGCAAAGGAATACTTTTTCTGGATCGCACTGGGCATGCCTTTTTACATGTTCGGTCAGGCAATGAACCCGATCATCCGCTCGGACGGAAGCCCTCGTTTTGCTATGGTATCCACAGTTGCCGGCGCAGTAACAAACATAATTCTTGACCCGATCTTCATCTTTCCGCTGAAAATGGGCATGATGGGCGCTGCGGTTGCCACGGTTGCCGGACAGATTCTGACAGCCGGGCTCGCCGTCTGGTATCTCTTCCACATGAATGCCGTGAAGCTCCAAAAGAACAGTTTTTCTTTCAAAGGAAGATTCATTCGGCGTTTTCTGCTGCTGGGCGTTACCAGTTTTCTCAGTCAGATCTCACTGGTCATTTCTATGGCAGCCGTGCAGAATATGGTCACCAAGTACGGCGCACTGGATCCCGTATTCAGGCAGGCGGAATATGCCCAGATTCCGCTGGCGGTGCTTGGCATCGTCATGAAATTCTTCCAGATCGCCATCTCCATTTCAGTAGGCCTTGCAGCAGGATGCATTCCGGTGGTCGGTTATAACATTGGGGCAGGACGCAGGGACCGCGCAAAGGATCTCTTTACCATGCTGCTTGCCTGGGAAGCGGCGATCGGCTTCATTGCCCTGCTGATTGTGGAGCTTTTGCCGCGACAGCTGATCAATATCTTCGGTGCGGGCAGCGAGAGCGCTTACTATACGGCTTTTGCCGTCCGCTGTTTCCGCATCTATCTCTGCATGATGGTGTTGGCCATGGTCAACAAAGGAACCTTTATCTATTTACAGGCGCTGGGGAAAGCCGGTCCTTCCATGATTCTGTCTCTGGTAAGAGAGATCATCTTCGGCGTTTTTCTGCCTATCCTGCTGCCGCGAGTTTTCGGGTTGGACGGCGTTCTTTACGCCTTCCCGACTGCAGATATTCTGACCTTTATCCTGACAATGGTAGTGATTGGAAAAGTGTACCGTGAACTCAGCGCCGGGAATGTCCTGGAAAATACAGCCGGAAGTCGAAAAGGCTGTCCTTCCCTTCAAGCACCGTAACAAAAAACTGCGATGCCGGTTGGCACTGCAGATTGAAAATGATGCGCAATGACATTGGGTGGTAACGGGGTTATAAAATCCCACCCCTAACCATTCTGAGCCGTTGTCATCAGGAACAATTATTATGAAGCGTTGCTATCAGCTGTTTTCGTACAGCTGATCTTTTTCAATTAAGCTCAATTAAGCAGCTGTTTTCGTGCAGCTGATCTTTTTTGCCTTAAAATTATGAATTTTTTGTGAACAAATTTATAAGTCCTATTTATAGGACAGTTTTGGTGTTAACATGGAACCATCGAATCCCTAGAATCACCGAAGACCTTACTGAGAAAGGAGACCTCTGTATGCTGTCACAGAGTAACGGACTGGTTCAGCTCACGGTTGCGCAAATGGTGGCGCAGCTTTCCGACGCTTATTCCAGCCTGATCAAATCCAGCTTTCCCCTTTATAAGTTTCCCTCGATTATGCTCTGGGGTCCTCCAGGCGTCGGCAAGTCGCAGGGTGTCCGGCAAATTGCGGCGGAGATTCAGCAGCGAACCGGGAAACGGGTTGTCGTGACGGATGTTCGCTTGCTTTTGTTCAACCCGGTCGATCTGAGAGGCATCCCAACTGCAAATGCCGAGAAGACGTTGGCCGTATGGCTGCGGCCGAAAATCTTCGATATGGATGCGGATGAAAGTGTCATCAACATTCTCTTTCTGGATGAGATTACAGCTGCACCGCAATCGGTACAGGCTGCAGCTTATCAGATTACGCTTGACCGCACCGTAGGAGAACACAAACTGCCGGATAACTGCATTATCATAGCTGCTGGCAACCGTGTTACCGACAGGAGTGTGGCATTTAACATGCCCAAAGCACTCGCAAACAGGCTGTGCCATATAGAAATCAAGGGAGATGCAGGCAGCTGGCACGAATGGGCTCTTCAGGCGAACGTACATCCGTTTGTCATGGGGTATCTGGATTATATTTCTTCCACGCTTACCTTGTTTGACCCGGTGGAAGACAATCTGGCATTCCCGACTCCCCGTTCCTGGGAAATGGTCAGCAATATTCTCAATTCCGTTTCCGATAATTTAACACGGGTTTATCCCCTGATCGCCGGATGCATCGGGACGAATACGGCAGGAGCATTTCGAACCTGGTGTGAAATCTATCAACACATCCCGCCTTTGGATCAGATTTTTGAGGGGAAACCATGCACGCCTCCCGACAGGCCGGAACTGCTTTACGCAACAGTTGCGGCAATGGTGGATTATGCAAGGAAAAGCGCAACCGAAACAGAGCTCGTACATTCGATCGATTTTGCCTGCACGATGCCTATGGAATTCCGCTTCCGTCTGTTCCACGATTACTATCGAATCCGGGCAGTCAGACAGAAACTGGAAAAAAACAGCATTTTCTCACAGTGGGTTGCCTTCCATGAGGAGGAGAACAGGGTATGACGCCGGGAAGGCAGAAAAAAATCCGCGAGAAAATTCGTCACTCCAGAGCCAGGTTGATGGTCAAAGATCCTGCCGTAGCGATGGTTTTGATGTATCTGGATTTTGTCGCGACGAAAGAAGTCCGGCGTATCTCTACAAACGGTCGGGCAATCCTGTTTGACCCGGACTGGTTTCAAAAGCTGGAAAACCGGGAAACCGATTATATTCTTACCCATGAAGTCATTCACATTGTCCTGGAGGACACGAAACGGCCCCCTTTCTTCGTCGGAGACCGTTTTCACCATGCATGCGATATCATTGCCTGTTCCGTCATGCGCAACCGTGGGTGGAATTATGAGGAACTGCCCCATATCGGGAGGCTGCCTCACAGAACCTATTTCCCGGGGCATGAGGGAAATGAGCTCATGCCGCTGGAAGCATACCGGGAAGTACCTTTTGACCCCAGCCGGATGAAGGACAGAGAGCGGCGCAGCTATCAGATTGATTCGGACCGGTATTGGGGCAATTCCAGTATGCCGCCGGACGGCACTCTGATTCTTTTTCCCGGGTATGATGATCTGACGGAAGAGACGATTCCGGATGGATCAGGTGAGATCAGGGAGCCGGATCAGGATCTGCGTCAGAGCATACCGGCGGCCGATGCAGACCGGGACAAGCAGGAATCCGATGTGTACGGCGCCGATCCTGCAGAGAACAACGATCATCCTTTTAATGAGGAACTGGATGCCGCGATCGACCGTCTGCTGAATATGATTGAAACAATGGAATCCCATTCCCCTCAGCAGATGGACTTGCTGGAACGGATCTGGAAAGGCGTCGGGTCCGCGCGTCTGGAATGGAAGAAGATCCTGGACTGCTTTCTGCAGGAAGAGCTCAATGACTACTCTTTTCAGCCTCCGGACCGCCGTTTTGCTGACAGCGGATTTTTCCTGCCCGATTTTAACCAGACGGAAGTCTCTTTAAAAGATGTGCTTTTCATGGTTGACAGTTCCGGCTCAATTGATGATGAGATTATCGTGGATATCTACGGTGAGATCTGTGCTGCCCTCGAACAGTACGAAGGAAAATTACAGGGAAAACTGGGCTTTTTCGACACGCAGGTTACCACCCCCGTTCCGTTTGGATCTGTCCATCAACTGCTGAAAATCCGGCCGAAGCGAAACGGCGGAACAGATTTCAGTTGTATCTTCCGATATGTCAGACAATTTGAGAGGAATGATCTATCGTGTATTGTAATCATCACGGACGGCCTGGGTGATTACCCTACGGAGGAGGAAGCCGACGGAGTGCCTGTGCTTTGGATTTTATATGGGGATGCTCCGCTCCCCTCCTGGGGGAAGCAAGCCAGAATTCAACGGAAATCGTAACAATTCCCAAAACTGCAGAGACTGCATCGCCAGCGATTTCTGTAAAGCGACCTGACAAAGAAGTATCAGGACACTTCGATATTAAATGGCTTTTGCGTCTCCCGATAGATCTGGGCGAGACCTCCGTGAGAAGTCTCCCGATACTTTTCATTGAGATCCAGACCGGTACGGTACATTGTGGCCACGATATCATCGAATGATATTTTTCTGGTTGCATAGAGGAAGCGCGACAGATTGACCGAGCTCAGGGCACGCATAGCTGCCACCGCGTTGCGTTCGATGCAGGGGATCTGCACAAGGCCGCCCACCGGATCACAGGTGAGCCCCAGGTTATGCTCCATGGCAATCTCCGCTGCATATTCAATCTGGTCGATACTCAGGCCGTAAAGCTGCGCAACTGCAGCCGCTGCCATGGAACAGGCACTCCCGATTTCAGCCTGACAGCCGCACTCTGCCCCGGAGATGCTGGCATTCGTGCGGATCACATTGCCGATCAAGCCTGCAACGGCAAGTGCATCGAGGATCTCATCCTCAGGGAATCCCCTGTCCTTATTCATATAATACAGGATGGATGGCAGCACACCACAGCTCCCGCAGGTTGGCGCGGTAACCACTACATTTTCTGCCGCATTCTCCTCGGAGGCCGCATAAGCATAGGAAGCAATCACACGATTCATGGTAACGTCTGCGCTTTCATTATAGCAGCGCTTGTTATAGAGATACTTCGCCTTTCTTGTCAGGTTTAACCCTCCGGGGAGAATTCCTTCTGCGTTCAGGCCCCGTTCCACCTCATCCTGCATAGCCTCCCAGACCTTCTTCAGATATTCACGCAGGGTGTATCCTTCCAGAATGTAGATCAGCTGAATGATACTGATGTTCTCCTGATTGCAAAGAGCAACGATTTCAGAGAAATACCGCTGCGGATAGACTTCCTTATCTTCCTCGGAAGACTCGAATTCAATCCGGATCGATCCGCCGCCGATGCTGAAAATTCGCGTGGAGGCAATTTCTGCTCCGTCTTTGAAGGCTCTGAAGAGCATCGTATTGGGGTGAGGAAGATCCTCTTCCTTCGTCTCCCGATCAAAAAGAATTTTCGCACCGGGCAAGCCTTCCTGAATCGCTTTACCGGTCCCATGGCCCTCCCCGGTAAAAGCAAGGGAACCGTATAACGTCACCTCATATGAGTCGGCATCAGGATACCGGCTGCCGAATGTTTGCGCTGCATGGTAGGGGCCGACCGTGTGAGAGCTTGAAGGTCCGTTTCCGATTTTATAAACGCTGGTGATACTTTTCATCTGCAACCCTTCTCTCCTTTCTGTAAAACATCTTTTGATTCATAATAACCCTTCCCCCTCGATTTATCAACCGAAATATATTTCAAAACGATTTGATCTCGTAAGATTGCCGTACCATCGTTACAGTTTCTTCCATGAATGAGCGCTCCATGCGGAAAGATATCTGGAACCCTGTCCTGCTGACAATGAGTCCCTGTTGAAAAATTCCTTTACAGGAATTCCGTTTTAGGCTTATAATCATCCTGTCAGATTGAGAGTGGTGGGAGAGGATTCAGAATGAACTATAAGGTAATTGACAGAGAAACCTATTATCGGAAGGGCGTTTTTCGTCACTTTTCGGAAGATTGCAAGTGTTCCACTTCCATGACTGCGAGAATTGACGTGACAGATCTTGCAGCGCACTCCAGAGAGACCGGGACAAAATTCTACCTCAACTTTCTTTACATTCTCTCAGAGGTTCTCAATTCCCGGGAGGATTACAGAATGGGGTATCTTTGGCAAACCGACGAGCTGATCTGTTATGATCAAATCAACCCCACGCAGTACGTCTTTCATGAAGATACCGAAACCTGCACTCCTGTGTACACAAATTATCATGAAGACTATAACAGATTCTATGCCGGCGCTTTGCGGGATATTGAAGAAGCGAAAAAGACGAGAGAATACCTGCTGGATTCAGCAAATCATCCCAACTGGTTTGATGCGTCATTTCTGCCATGGCTTTCTTATGATTCCCTGAATATTGAACTGCCGGATGGTTATCTGTACTTTGCGCCGATTATCAACTGGGGAAAATACAGAGAAGAAAACAACAGGCTTGTCATGCCCGTGAGCGTCCGGCTGAATCATGCAATTGCAGACGGATATCTGGTTGCAAACGTATTTCGCCTCCTGGAAAAGGAAATCAACGCCTTTATTCATATTCAGCGATAATCGGCAACTCCCGGTTTCATCTGCTTCCGTCATGCCTCACTCTGCGGCTTCTTTCGAGAGAGCACCCCGCATATCTGTATATCATCCAGTCATGGAAAGCGAAAACAAATCAGCATGAATTCAGAAATCAAAAGTTTTATCAAGATATTCATCACCGGATGCCTCTGGGGAACAATCGGCCTTTTTGTGAAACGGATGGAGATGCTGGGCTCTTCCTCTCCGTATACGAGCTTTCTCCGATTATTTTTCGGCTTCCTTCTGCTGGCTCTTCTGACCCTGATTTTTGATGGGCCAAAAGCGTTTCGAGTGGGGCGGAACACGCTGATTTCCTGTATCCTGCTGGGGATCGTCTGCCAGGGCACCTTCAATATGTTATACAGCATGTCCATCAGTATGAATGGGATGTCAGTTGGGTCAGTTCTCCTGTATACTGCTCCGATTTTCACAAGCATTGCGTCAGTGCTGCTTTTTAAAGAGAAGCTGAATGTTCTGAAATGGATTGCTCTGCTGATTAACGTAATCGGGTGTGCCCTCACCGCAACCGGAGGAGAGTTCAACGCTGCATCGTTTGCTCCCCTCGGCATCCTGATCGGGATCGGCGCAGGCTTTACCTATGCCATGACGGCCGTATTCGGCAAGATCGCCATGAAGGAGGAATCCTCCCCCTTTGCCGTGGCAACGTACAACCTGATGTTCGGTTGCCTTTTCGTTGCCGTTACGCGCCGCCCGTGGCTCACGGTGGAAACCCCGTTCAATGCCCGGCTTATCCTTTATGGCCTTCTTTTTGGCCTGATCCCGACGGCGCTGGCCTATAGCTTCTATTTCAGCGGGCTTTCCAAAATCTCACAGGCAAGTAAAGTTCCGGTGGTAGCTTCCGTTGAGCTTGTGGTCGCAACCATCATCGGTCTCATTGCTTTTGCCGAGAGCGTCACAATCGTCAAGATCATTGGAATTTTGCTGGTTCTCCTCTCCATCCTCCTGTTCAACAAAACGCCAAAGAAATCGCCCCGCTGAAACAGCGGGACGAAGAATAAATATAGGCGTACAGAGATCCTTCAGTCGAGGCGGAAGCCTCCCCCATGCACCTCGGTGGAATTGGTGACAAACGTGAAAGCAGCCGGGTCGATTTCCTTGATGAGCTGCAGCGTCTGTGCAAGAACGTTTCGCTTTGTAACCGTAATGACAAGCTGCTTCTCTGCCCCGGAATAGCCGCCGGTAGCCCGCAGGACAGTGTTTCCACGGTCGGTGCCGGTGTTAAGAGCCTGAGAAATAGTATCCCCCTGGTCGGTTATGATATAAATCACTTTTGCGTAGTCAACGCCCTGTGCCATGGTGTCAATAAGTTTCGAGCTGACATAAATGGTGATGGCTGAAGTCAGCGCTACTTCAATATCCCGAAAAATCAGAACAGCGATGAGGACGACCGAGCTGTCAATGATCATGAGAAGAATACCGCTCGGAATATTCCGGAAAAATTTACGAAGAACGAGTGCAAGAAGATCGGTTCCGCCGGTCGTAATGCCCCGCAGAAAAAGAATACCCGTCCCGATTCCGCAGAAAACACCGCCGTACACAGCAGCAATGATCAGGTTGCCCGTATAGGGAGGGAGAAAGCGGTCTGACAATTCAATGAAAAGAGAAAGCAACCCAATGCAGAGTACTGTATAGGAGAGTGACCGTTTTCCAAGGTTCCTCCAGGCAGCCAGGATAATCGGGATATTCAGAAGAAGCGCCATCAAACTGACGCGTATCTTGCAGATATAGCCCAGTGCTGTAGCCAGGCCGGACACACCGCCCGGTGCAATATCGTTGGGAATGGTGAAAACGGAAAGCGAAATTCCCACGAGGGCGGAACCGATCAGGCATGCCGCCAGATCACGCACAATTCGTCTTGCTGTTGTTTCCTGAGTTGACAACTGCTCCACCTGCCTGTTAATCCTGTACTTTACTCATCATTTCGGTCCCTTCCCAGACGCAGACGAGAAAGCCCAATACCAGGAAAACCACCGAACGTCGCACGGCTCCCGTCAGCCAGATGAGGCCGCTTGTGGCGGGGGCTAAGGCAAGCAACGCAACAGCCTTTCCAAACTGCTTTGCATAAGTTTTTTTATCCTTGATTTTTGCTTTTTCTGCCTGCGGAATCAGCGAGATGTTTTTCGTTGTCATCAGCAGAACGCCGTATAGAACCAATGCGAGAGCAAAACAAAACATCAGAATTGCATATCCTACATCCATGGAAAACCTCCTCGAAAACAATTTATCCTATTTTTTCAGCCATCTCAAAGCTCCTGCGGATTCGTTCCGCAAGGAGCGTATTTCTTTTTCGGACGGTGCTGTTGCGCACAGCGAGAGCAAGCGCTTTTTTGGTACCGACCATAACAAGCACTTTTTTTGCTCTGGTGACACCGGTATAAACCAGATTGCGCTGCAGCATCACATAATGCGACATCATAATCGGCATCACCACAATCGGATACTCACTCCCCTGGCTTTTGTGGATGGTAGCTGCATAAGCCAGAACGAGCTCATCCAGTTCGGTAGCATCGTAAAGAACATGCCTGCCTTCAAAGTTGACGGTCAGTTCTCTGTCTTCCAGATGAATGGCTTCGACAATACCGATATCGCCGTTGAAAACTTCTTTTTCATAATTATTGCGAATCTGCATAACTTTGTCATGTGCTTTGAACTGAAAGCCTCCCCGCCGAAGACTGACATTCCCGGGGTTCACAGCCTCCTGCAGAAGCAGGTTCAGATTGGCCGCCCCAACAGCCCCGCGCTGCATCGGGCTGAGAACCTGAATCTCACTGCCGGGTACCCCGTAATGCGCAGGCAGGCGGGTTTTCACCAGATTCACAATCTCTTTTGCAGCCTCTTCGGGATCTTCCTGCTCCAAAAAGAAGAAATCGCTCTCTCTGCCGTTGCTGAGATCGGGCATCTGACCACGGTTGATTCTATGAGCATTGGTGATGATGCGGCTCGTCTGTGCCTGCCGGAAAATTCTGGTGAGGCGCACAACCGGAAAACACTGGGAATCGATCATATTCCGCAGAACGTTACCCGCTCCCACACTTGGGAGCTGGTCAATATCGCCGACCAGGATCAACGTCATGGAATCCGGGATTGCCTTGAGGAGATTGTGCATCAAAAGAAGGTCGATCATGGAACATTCGTCCACAATCATCACATCGCCCTCCAGTGGGTTGTCCTCATTGCGCTGATAGCCGTCCGGCGGTTTCACTTCCAGCAGGCGGTGGATGGTTTTCGCCTCCATCCCGGTGGCTTCGGACAGGCGTTTGGCCGCACGGCCGGTAGGCGCTGCCAGCAGGATTTTTGCACCGGCTTCTTTAAAAGCCGTGAGAATCCCAAGGGTTGTTGAGGTTTTTCCCGTTCCGGGTCCACCTGTGAGAATCAGAATTTTACTGCTGACAGCCGTGAGAATCGCCTTTGTCTGGATTTCATCATATGTCATACCCGTTTTCCGGCGGATGCGATCCGATAGCCCCTCCATTCGGACAGCTGTTTTTTTCGGCTCGACAAAAATCTCCCGCAGGCGTTTGGCAGCCGCTGCCTCTGAGAAATAAAACGGCGGCAAATAAATAGCGATTTCATCCGTGTCCGGGATTGGTTCGGTTTTCACATCTTCTGAAGCAACCAGTGCTTCCAGCACGGGGGTAAGCTGGTCTATGGAAACTTCCAGCAGTTCTGCCGCAGTATCCAGCAGCAAAGCCTTTGTGGCAAAACAATGCCCTTCTTCACTGATTTTGTTAATGGCATAGAGCAGACCACTCCGCAGACGGACAGGCATTGATTTTTCAAAGCCAAGTTTTTGTGCAATGCCGTCGGCCGTATGGAAGCCGATTCCCCAGATATCGTCCGCAAGGCGATAGGGGTTTTCCCGCACAACAGAGAGGCTCTGCTCGCCGTATGTTTTATAGATTTTGGAGGCATGGGAAGTGCTCACATCGTGGCTTTGCAAAAAGAGCATGATATTCCGAACCTCTTTTTGCTCTGCCCAGCTCTTTTTGATCTTTTCAACACGGAGTTTGCCGATACCGTTGATCTTCAGGAGATTCTCCGGCTGCTCCTCGATGATGCGCAAAGTATCATCTCCGAAAACATCGACAATCCGTTTTGCAAACTTCGGTCCGATCCCTTTCACCAGCCCGGAACCGAGATATTTCTCTATGCCGTAAACCGTGGCAGGGAGCGTTTCTTCCACTGTTTCTGCTGTAAACTGTCGGCCGAACTTCGGATCGATCTTCCAGTTTCCGGTCAGGGAAAGCACTGCCCCGGCATGAATCTCCGGCATAGTGCCGACAACCGTAATCAGATCGCGATAGTCCTTCACCCTGCATTTCAAAACGGAATAGCCGTTCTTTTCATTTTGATAGGTTACCCGTTCTACAACGCATCGCAGGCGTTCCAATGCTCTCCCTCCCCTCTTTTTTTCTGTGTCCATTATACGCTACGATCTGCCCGTTGGCAAGGATCAACTCTTTCCGCGTTTTTTCTCTGAAAAATGAACGTATCGTGAATTATCCTGATCAAACTTTACCTTGGGGCTTGACTTTTATCCTTTCGGCAGGTAGGATATAGTTATCCAGAAAGGAAAACCGAATGGGCAGTTTTTGCCGGTTCGGAAAACAGAAAGGAGTAAAATTGATGTTTATGAAGCTTGTCAGTTGGCTGTTATCCCTGATTTTTGCATTTTCTCTCGGTGCCGGCGTGAAGCCTGCCGAAACAGATGAAGCAAACGCTGAGCTGCAGCAGAAGGTTCAGGATCATATGGATGTTATTGTAGACGAGGCTGCTGCTATTGTGGACGATGTGACGGAGCAAATCCGCCAGAATGAGCATGTACAGGAAGCCGAAGCCTTCGCAGAAGATGTGAAGGAAATCGTCAATAACACAATGGATGATATCAAAAACCACTTCGGCACCACAGAAGAAGAACCGGCTCCTGCCGATCAAGAGGCTGCAGCAGAAGCCCCTGCAGCTACGGAAGAAGTGCCCGCCGGGCAGAATAACGCCTGATATCACCGACAACACCGTCACAAATGCTGACCGTTCGTAATATTAAAAAGGAATATCGTACGGGAAACCTCGTCCAGAAAGCACTGGACGGGGTCTCTCTGTCATTCAGGGAATGTGAGTTCGTTGCGATTTTGGGTATCAGCGGATCAGGAAAAACTTCTCTGCTAAACGTCATCGGCGGACTGGATCGCTATGATTCGGGGGAGATGACATTTTGGGGTGTTCCCACCAGCACATATAAAGATCGGGATTGGGATACATATCGAAACCATACCATCGGTTTCATCTTCCAGAGCTATAATCTGATTCCGCACCAGACGATTCTTTCCAACGTGGAACTTGCCATGACGCTTTCCGGTGTCAGCCATCAGGAGCGCAGGCAGCGTGCACAGGAAGCCCTGGAGCGTGTGGGGCTTCTGGAACAGGCCCATAAAAAGCCCTCTCAGCTCTCCGGCGGTCAGATGCAGCGCGTGGCAATTGCCCGGGCATTGGTGAACAATCCTTCTGTCCTTCTTGCCGATGAGCCAACCGGCGCGCTGGACAGCGAAACAGGTGAACAGGTGATGCAGCTCCTGCAGGAAGTTGCCAAAGACCATCTGGTCATCATGGTAACTCACAACCCTGATCTTGCAAACCGGTATGCCACAAGAATCGTTCGGCTGCATGACGGGAAGGTCACGGAAGACTCCGATCCCTATTCCCCGGAAGACGATCCAAAAACAGCTCTCTCCGATCACCCGCAGCAATCCGGAAAGCGTTTGCGGAAACCCTCCATGTCCTTTCTGACGGCGCTGTCGCTTTCCGTTGCCAACCTGTTGGATAAAAAAGCCCGCACAGCGCTGGTGGCTTTTGCGGCATCTATCGGAATTGTGGGGATCGCGCTGATTCTGTCGCTCTCCAACGGCGCTAATGCCTATATCCGCCAGATGGAGCGTGATTCCCTCAGTCAGTATCCGATTGAGATTCTGAGCTCCGCTTTTTCCATGGAACAGACAATGATGAGCTTCGCCGCTATGCGAAATCAGGCAGCAACTCCCGCCAACGGCGATCAAGTCACCGAGCAGCAAATGATGGGCGGGATGCTCTCCTCCGCACGTCTCAATGACTTGAAAGCCTTAAAGCGCTGGCTGGACAGCGGCCTGAGCGGGTTGGAAGAGGTTACGCGCGGGGTGGACTATCGATACGGCATCAGTCCACAGATTTATCAGCTTCGGGGAGACGGTTATGCCCAGGTCAATCCGGATCAGACCATGAGTGTTTTCGGCATCAGCACCAACGATGGGCTGACCGGCACCATGGCCGGATACGGGATGAATGAAATTTTCCGTCCGTTGCCGGAAAACGAAGCCCTCTACCGGGACGATTATACTCTTCTGGCAGGTCACTGGCCTTCCAAAGATACCGACTGCGTTCTGGTTCTGACCGGCTCAGGCGGTATTCCGGATGTGATGCTTTATACCATGGGCATCAAGGATGCAGATGAGCTCAACAGCCAGATTGAAAGCGTGGTTGCCGGGAGCGGCTCAACCATGAAACTTGAAAAAAACCGCGTTTTCGATGCGGATGAATTCCTCGGCATCTCTTTCCGGCTGCTGCCTGCGTATGAAAACTACACCTTTGACGAAACCCTCGGTGTCTGGGTTGACCGCTCATCCGACCGGGAACAGATGCTCACGCTTCTACAGCAGGCAGAGGAGATGCAGATCGTCGGAGTAGTGAAGCCTACAGAGGGTGTTTCCTTCGGGATTCTGGAAATCGGCATTGAATATCCCTCTGCCCTTTTGAACCGGCTGATGGAACAGGCAGAGCATAGTGACCTTGTAAAAGCACAGCAGGAAACCCCGGATACCGACATTCTGACCGGTATTCGTTTCGGAGAGACAAACGAAGAAGACTTCTCCCTGATGGACATGGTTTCCATCCACCCGGAGCACCTTGCTGATGCGGTTTCGATCCGCTGGGATCAGCTCGACACGCTTGAAACGGCCGAAACCCGACTGACGACGCAAAGAACCGTTCGGATTCTTAGAGAACTTTCAAGAACCGGCTCCTCCCAGACACTGAAAGATATGATTTCCGCGACACTGCCCCTGCTCATGGATCTGATTGAAGTGGATGAAGAGCGCATGCGGGACGTAATTTCGCTGAACATGAATGAAGCTCATATGCAGGAAATGTTTGCAGCACGTGCTTCTTCCCTCTCTGCCACCTACAGCGGCAATCTGTCCCGCTTCGGCTACGCAGATCGTGACACCCCGATGCTCGTCACCATCTATCCGACTGACTTTGAAAGCAAAAATGAGGTCATTCGCCTGCTGGATGCCTATAACGCTGCCATGGAAGCGGAGGGCTATGAGGACAAGGTGATTGAGTTCACCGACTACGTGGGTGCATTAATGTCCTCCGTGACGACAATCATTGACGTGATCACCTACGTTCTGATTGCTTTTGTGGCGGTTTCGCTGGTGGTATCTTCCATCATGATCGGGATTATCACCTATATTTCGGTTTTGGAGCGACGAAAGGAAATCGGTATTCTGAGAGCATTAGGTGCTTCCAAGCGGAATATCACTGAAGTCTTCAACGCTGAAACGTTTATCATCGGCGTTCTGGCCGGTATATTTGGGATTCTGTTAACGCTTCTACTGCAGATCCCCATCAATCAGATCATCCGAACTCTTGCCGATCAGGAAGGAATACGCGCATTCCTCCCGGCGGGAGCCGCTTCTGTGCTCATTCTTCTGTGCATAGTGTTGACGTTTATCGGCGGATTCATCCCCTCACGCAAAGCTGCGCGTCAGGATCCCGTGATGGCTTTACGAAGCGAATAGAAAGGTTGAAATCGGTCTCGTCAGATAACAAGTTCATGCGAAACAACTGCAGATATCAAAAACAGGTGGCTGTGAAAACCACCTGTTTTTTCATATTTATTTGTTTCTCAGGATCAGCCGAGATTGGAAAGGCTGAGCTTCAGATTTTCCAGAAGCGCTTCGAGCTTTGCTTTCTTTTCCCGCTCGGTGTTGACAACTGCTTCTGGTGCACGGGAAACAAAGTTTTCATTAGCAAGCTTTGCCTCCTGGCCTGCGATAAGCTTTTCGGTTTTCTCAATCTCTTTGGTGAGTCTTGCCTTTTCAGCTTCAAAGTCAACGAGATCGGCCATCGGCATGAAGAGGCGGGCATTGTCAGTAATCACAGAGACCATCTTGTCACTGTCAGCCGGAAGATCGGCGAGAATCGAAACATCGGAAGAATACGCAAGTTTCGAAATATAAGTCCTTCCGGCTTCAAAAGCTGCCTGTCTGTCGGTCACGATGTAGAGATGCGCTTTTCTGGAGGGCGGAACATTCATCTCTGCTCTGCGCGCACGCACTGCCTTGATGGCATCCATCACCATCTCAAAGTTGACTTCGTCTTCACGGAAAGAAAGCTTTTCGTCAAAGGCGGGATAGTTGCAGACCATCAGAGCACCCGGAGCATTCTCCTCATGAGGCAGAGCCTGCCAAATTTCTTCGGTGATGAACGGCATAAACGGATGCAGAAGTTTCAGGATCTCGGTGAGAACATACAGCAGAACCTTTTGCGTATTCGTCTTCAACTCTTCATCATCTGAATTGAGGCGGGGCTTCGTCAGCTCGATATACCAGTCACAATACGTATCCCAGATAAAATCGTAAATCTTGCCGGAAGCAACGCCGAGCTCATAGGCATCCATGTTGGCGTTGACTTCGCGGATGGTGTCGTTCAGCTTGGAGAGAATCCACTTGTCCTCAATCTCCAGCTTGTCAGGAAGCTCATTTTTGTCGATGGTGAGATTCATCATGACGAAACGGGAGGCATTCCAGATCTTGTTGCAGAAGTTGCGCATGGCTTCGCACTTCTCCACATAGAAACGCATGTCGTTTCCGGGAGAGTTACCTGTAATCAGGTTGAAGCGCAGGGCATCGGCGCCGAACTGATTGATCATATCGATGGGATCAATCCCGTTTCCGAGGGATTTTGACATTTTTCTGCCCTGGCTGTCACGCACCAAACCATGGATGAAGACCGTTTTAAACGGTTCCTTCTTCATCTGTTCCATCCCGGAGAAGATCATTCGTGCAACCCAGAAAAAGATAATGTCATACCCGGTGACCATCACCGAAGTGGGATACCAGTAATCAAGTTCCGGAGTTCTTTCCGGCCAGCCCATCGTGCTGAAGGGCCAGAGTGCAGAGGAGAACCAGGTATCGAGCACGTCTTCCTCACGGTGGATGTTTTTGCTGTGGCAGGCTTCACACTCGCAGGCATCTTCCCGGCTGACAGTGATGTGACCGCAATCGTCACAATACCAGGCGGGAATCTGATGCCCCCACCAAAGCTGGCGGGAAATGCACCAATCGTGAACGTTTTCCATCCAGTTGAGATACGTCTTGGTAAAACGCTCCGGCACGAACTTGATCCGGCCGTCTTTCACCACTTCAATGGCCTTCTCGGCCAGAGGTGCCATCTTGACAAACCACTGTGGGCTGGTCATAGGTTCAACCGTGGTACCGCAGCGATAGCAGCAGCCGACGTTATGGCTGTAGTCTTCCACTTTGACAAGGTATCCCTGCTCTTCGAGGTCCTTCACAATCTGCTCGCGGCACTCGTAACGGTCCATTCCGTCATAGCGGCCGTTGCAGCCGTCGTTGATAATCTTGGCGTCTTCATCGATCACCTGGATCATCTCAAGGTTATGGCGGAGGGCAACTTCATAGTCGTTGGGGTCATGACATGGCGTCATCTTTACAGCGCCGGTACCGAAACCGAGTTCCACATAGTCATCCGCAACAATCGGGAGCTTTCTGCCGACAAGCAGGAGAATCGCATTTTTGCCAACCAGGTGCTGGTACTTCTCATCCGCAGGATTGACTGCAACGCCGGTGTCGCCCAGCATCGTTTCGGGGCGTGTCGTGGCAATGATGAACTTCTCGTCGGAATCCTCTACCGGATACCGGATATACCAGAAATGGCCGGGAATATCCTTATATTCCACTTCTGCATCAGAAAGCGCAGTGCGGCAGTGCGGGCACCAGTTGATGATTCTTCTGCCTTTATAGATCAAACCCTTCTCGTAGAGATCACAGAACGTCTCACGAACTGCCTTGGCACAGACGTCATCCATCGTGAAGCGGGAGCGGCTCCAGTCTGCCGAGACGCCGAGCGTCTTCTGCTGCTCCACAATACGGTTGCCGAAATGTTCCTTCCATGCCCAGACGCGCTCGAGGAATCTGTCACGCCCGAGGTCATAACGGGTCAAACCTTCTTTGACGCGGAGCTCTTCTTCCACCCTGATCTGTGTGGCAATGCCTGCATGGTCAACACCCGGTAGCCAGAGAGCGGAATATCCCTGCATGCGCTTGTAGCGTGTGAGAATATCCTGCAGAGTTGAATCGATTGCGTGGCCGAGATGCAGCTGCCCGGTGACGTTGGGAGGGGGCATTACAATGCTGAAGGGCTTTTTCTTCGGGTCGATTTCCGCACGGAAATAATTCCCGTCCATCCACATGTCGTAGATTTTCTTTTCTACCTTTTTCGGGTCATACACTTTCGGAAGTTCTTTCATTCACGAACTCCTCCTTACATGGAATCTCTCCGGGCGTTTTTGTGAAGGCACACAAAAACGCCCCGAGGAAAACCTCAGGGCGATAATTTTTACCGCGGTACCACCTGAATTCCGTTGAAAACGGCACTTTGCGGGATCCTGTCAGATCCCTGATCCTGTAACGGGAACCCCCCGCCGAAAGCTACTCTCTTTCACTCCCGAAGCTCCAAGCCGACCTTCCGCATAGTGCAGATAAAAGCTTTCACCAACCGCCTTCTCTCTGAATCCGCCGCAGATGCGTACTCCTGCCCTTCTCAGCAATTGACAGAATTATAGAATGCCGTCTGCAAAAAGTCAAGCAAAAGTTTATCCACCGAG
The DNA here is from genome assembly GCA_017469115.1 of Oscillospiraceae bacterium. Taxonomy (GTDB): domain Bacteria; phylum Bacillota; class Clostridia; order Oscillospirales; family Oscillospiraceae; genus Limivicinus. The sequence goes on along the minus strand of JAFUGY010000068.1, from coordinate 6,227 downwards.
ATAGGCTTTTTTGATGGCCGGAGAGTTCAGCAATTCATCACCCGTACCGGTGGTGACAATCTTTCCCGTTTCAAGAACGTAGCCTCTGTCGGCCACGGCAAGGGCTGCCTGTGCGTTCTGTTCCACCAGCAAAATGGTAGTCCCTTTTTTATGAAGAGCCGATATGATATCAAAAATCTGCTCTACCAGAATAGGTGCAAGCCCCATGGAAGGTTCATCGAGCATCAAAAGTTTCGGAGAGCTCATCAATGCACGGCCCATAGCCAGCATTTGCTGTTCCCCGCCGCTGAGAGTTCCCGCGACCTGCTTTTCACGCTCTTTCAACCGCGGAAACTGAGTATAAACCTCTTCCAGCTTTTTCTCAAAGCCGTCCTTCCCGGTATAGGCACCCATATCCAGGTTTTCTTTCACCGTCATCTGCTGGAAAATTCTTCTTCCTTCCGGAACCAGCGCCAACCCTTTGCTGACGATTCTGTAAGCCGGTGTATGGGAGATGTTTTCTCCGTTGAATTCAATGGAACCTGTTTTGCTCCGTAATAGCCCGGTAATGGTATTTAGGGCTGATGATTTTCCCGCCCCGTTTGCACCTATTAAAGTGACGATTTCCCCCTCATTTACCTCAAAAGAGATATCTTTTATGGCATGAATGTTCCCGTAATAGACGTTGATTGAATTGACTTTTAAAATGGTACTCATGCTCCTGCCTCCTTCTTCTTGCCGAGATAGGCTTCGATGACGACAGGATTCGCTTGAATCTGTGACGGTGTGCCCTTCGCAATAATCCGCCCGAAGTTCATGACGGCGATTCCTTCACAGATGTTCATTACAAGATTCATATCGTGCTCAATGAGAAGTATTGCAATGTGGAAGGTATCCCGGATACGCTGGATGTTTTCCATCAGCTCAGTCGTCTCGGACGGGTTCATCCCAGCTGCAGGCTCATCCAAAAGAAGTATGGACGGATTGGTTGCCATGGCACGGACAATCTCAAGCCTTCTCTGGGCGCCGTAGGGCAGTGAGCCCGCTTTGGCATCCCCCAGATCCTGCATGTTGAAAATGCTGAGCAACTCCATTGCCCGCTCGTGAGCTACCCGTTCTTCTTTCCAGTAAGAAGGGAGACGAAGAATACTGCTGAGAAGCGAATACTTCATCTGCGCATTCATGGCAATTTTAACGTTGTCTTCCACCGAAAGATTCTGAAACAGACGGATGTTCTGGAATGTCCTCGCAATACCGGCCTGATTGACTTGAGCCGTGGAAAGTGATTTGGTATCCTTGCCTTCCAGCAGAATCGTTCCCTCTGTTGGCTCATAGACCTTGGTGAGCAGGTTGAAAACTGAGGTTTTTCCCGCTCCGTTGGGGCCGATTAGTCCGGAGATCTCTGTACGGCCAAGTGCAATGTTGAAATTCTCCACTGCTTTTAAGCCGCCGAACGAAATGCCGAGATTGATACACTCCAGCACAGGAGATTTGTCCGAGTCGCGCTCCGGAATCATGTTGACGGATGGCATCGGGACAAGAACGGTTTCTTTTTTAGCCATTGCTGCCACCCTCGCTTTCCTGTTTATTACCGCGGAAACTCCACCGTGAGAAGAGAGACTTGAGCACTGGGTTGTTGGTCGTGAGCATAACAAGAATCAGCACAATTGCATAAATCAGCATTCGGTAGCTGGCAAAGCCGCGCAGGGCTTCGGGCAGAATATAGAGTACAACCGTTGCAAGAATCGAACCCCAGATATTTCCGAGCCCGCCGAGCACCACAAACACCAGAACCAGAATGGAGGTATTGAAATCGAACTTTGCTGCGGCGAGATTGGAATAGTTCAAACCAAACAATGCGCCTGCAGCCCCAGCCAAAGCCGTTGATGTGACAAAAGCAATCATCTTAAACTTCGTCAGCGGAATTCCAACGGATTCTGCCGCAATGCGGTTATCGCGAATTGCCATAATAGCACGGCCATGACGACTGCGAATCAAATTGAGGACGATCACCAGCGTAATCATCACGAGGATAAACCCGGCTGTGAAGTTCGCTATAGTCTTCGTCCCGGTGGCACCCTGAGCGCCTTTGATAATCACACGTCCGCCTTCCAACAGGTTCAGGTCGTTTGCAGTTTTGCTGCCGGATACGTTAAAAATGATATGAAGCCCTTTGCTGTCGAAGCCGACAATCAAACAAGTAATCAGTTCTTTCAGGATTTCTCCGAAAGCCAGTGTTACAATGGCAAGATAATCCCCTTTCAGACGGAGAACAGGAATGCCCACGAGAAAGCCGACAATGGATGCAAAAAATGCCCCAACAAAGATGGCTATCGTAAGACGAATCGGTGCCGACGGAATGATATCAATCAAACTCATGGAGGTTATGATCCCGGTGAAAGCACCCACACTCATAAACCCGGCATGCCCGAGGCTTAAGTCGCCAAGGATGCCAACCGTCAGATTCAACGAAACCGCCATGACAATATAGCAGCAGATCGGAACCAGGAGACCGGATTGAGAACGGTTCAAGGCTCCTCTGTTTTTCAGCATTGTAATCACGATAAAGGCGAGGATGACGCCAAGATACGTGAAAAGATCACTGCGGGAGTCTTTGAATAAAGTTTTACGATTCACAGGTCCCACCTCACACTTTCTCCTGCACGTTTTTACCGAGTAACCCGGCAGGTCTGACCAAAAGGATTATGATCAGGACGGCAAAAACAATGGAATTGGAAAGCTGGGTGGAAATGTATCCACGCGCAAGCGATTCAATCACGCCCAGCAGAATGCCTCCCAAGAAAGCCCCCGGGATCGACCCGATCCCTCCAAACACCGCAGCTGTAAAAGCCTTGATGCCGGGCATGGAACCAGTCGTCGGCATCAGAGTCGGTGAAAAAGAGCAGAGCAGAACACCTGCCACAGCAGCAAGAGCTGAGCCGATTGCAAATGTCAATGATATGGTAAAGTTGACATTGATTCCCATCAGCTGTGCAGCCCCTTTATCTTCCGAGCAGGCACGCATGGCTTTTCCCATCCGTGTGCGGCTCGTAAAGAGCGTTAATGCAATCATAATAATAATGCAGGCTGCAACCGTTACCATGGAGACATAGGAGATGGAAAGCTGCCCCTGAAAGAGGCGGAGCGTTCCGCTGACAACAGGCGTATAAGCCTTCGGGTTGGCACCCCATATCAGCAGAGCAGAATTCTGTAAGAAATAGCTGACTCCGATTGCAGTAATCAATACCGCAAGAGACGGAGCGCTGCGAAGCGGCCTATAGGCAAGCCCCTCAATCACGATGCCAAGCATGGTGCACACCAGCATGGCAATGACAATCGAAACAACAGTCGGAAGGCCCCAGTAATTAGCGGCGATAAATGAAATATAACCGCCGACCATAATCACATCACCGTGGGCAAAGTTCATCATCTTGGCAATGCCATATACCATCGTATAGCCTAAAGCGATAATGGCATAGATACTGCCCAAACTGATTCCACTGACCAGATAGGCCAGAAACTTCATACGATATACCTCTCATTTCATGGAGAACTGTAAAAAACGCCTGTGACTGTCCGGAGCGAAACCGCTCCGGACAGCCAGCAAGTTCTGAAAATGTTGATGCTTTTGGAAAGAGCAAGAAACAGGATCGTGAGAAACTTACGGAGTAACGTAGGCTCCGTCACGGATGACAACAGCCATCGGAGCCTTGGAGACTTCGCCGGATGCTGCCCAGGTCATTCCCTGACCGGTGATTCCGTCAACCGTAATGGTGGGCATCACAGCAACCAGTGCCTCGCAGATGTCTTCAAAAGACATATCCGGAGTGCAGCCTGCAGCTTCCAGAGCAGCCTTTACAATGTAAACTGCATCATAGCCATCAGCTGCAAACTGGTTGGGGACCTCGCCGTAACGATTCTGATACTCTGCAACAAACGCCTGTGTACGGGCATCATCTGCATCAGCGGAGAACGGGGTGAGCAGCATAACACCTTCAGCAAGAGAGGTATCAAAGTTTTCGAGAGTCAGAATTCCGTCCATACCGTCAACACCGAAGACAGTGGGAGCATAGCCCATCTGGTTTGCCTGGCTGAGGATAACGGATGCGGGCTGATAGTAAATGGGGAGGAACAGCATGTCAGCACCGGCAGCCTGAGCATCGGTAAGCTGAACGGAGAAGTCAGTTGCGGTATCGTTGGTAAAGGTGCCTTCATAGACAACTTCAACACCCTTCGCCTCTGCTTCCTTGACAAAGGTGTCACGGATGCCCTGAGAGTAAGCGTCATCATTGCGGTAGATCACAGCAACTTTTGCCCCTGCAAAATTTTCTGCCATATAGTCAGCAGAGCCAACACCCTGGTTCGGGTCAGTGAAGCAAACCTGGAAGACATTGTCTTTCCCATCAATCATATCGACAGACGAGCCGGAGGGCGTGAGCATGAACATACGGTCTTCAGCAGCCTGCGCGGAAACCGTGATGCCGGATCCGGAAGTAACCGTGCCAATCATAACCTGCATACCCCAGTCAAGCAGGGTGTTGTAAGCGTTGATAGCCTTATCGCCGGAGTCCGCCTCATCGTCCTGTGCCTGGAACTCGAACTGCATGCCGCCTTCTGCATTGACTTCATCAATAGCAATCCGTGCAGCATTCATAACAGCATTGCCATAAATAGCCGCACCGCCCGTCAGAGGGCCGCTGGAGCCGATTTTGAATGCACCGTCTGCGAATGCGGTAGCAGACAGAGCAAAGACCATAGCCATTGCGAGAACAATTGCGAATACTTTTTTCATGTTTTTTCTCCTTTTTTCTAATTAATAGGGATACGCATTCTATAACATTAAAGCGGCTCCGCTGTTAGCGGAGCCGCCTGAATGTTCGCCTGAAAGAAGTTACTCAGAAACTCCGCTTTTTATGTGGTTATATTCGTTTTTAATGCGAAGGGAAGGAATAACGGTAATAACAGAAACGGACGCCAAAACGGCGTCCGTAATAAGGCGGAAAGATGCACAGGAAAAAGAAGCGCAGGCGCATGCAGACGCTGCGGATGAATTCATTGTGAAACGGTTCGTCATGACACATGCTCCTTTCCCTTTCTTGTATGGACTGTATTTTAACGTTTTTCGCCACATTCGTCAATTGTGGGTTTTTGAAAAATTTGTCAACTCCATCTATGAAATTTCGTCATATTTCGACAAATCGACGAAAACAGTTTCTGCATAATCCTGCAGAAATAATGGTTGTATTTGGAATTTGAATCCGTTATAATAAGAAAAGATTTTTACAAGTTTGGAGTACCATTATGGACGAAACGATTTCCAGAAACTTTATTGAGCAGTTTATTGCAGAAGACATCGGCAAAGGAGGTCAGTTTGAAGGAATGCAGGTTCACACCCGTTTTCCGCCGGAACCGAACGGTTATCTGCATATCGGGCACTGCAAAGCCTTGACGATCGACTTCGGCACCGCTGAGAAATTCGGCGGCATTTACAATCTGCGGTTTGACGATACCAACCCTGCGAAGGAAGACACCGAATTTGTCGATGCCATTCAACAGGATATCCGTTGGCTCGGTTTTGACTGGGGCGACAGGCTATTTTACGGATCTGACTATTTTGAGCAGACGTATGAATATGCGATTGAGCTGATCAAGAAAGGCCTTGCTTACGTCTGTGAGCTTTCCCCGGAGCAATTCCGGGAATACCGGGGAGACATTTCCCATCCCGCCGTATCCCCCTGGCGTGACAGACCCATAGAAGAAAACCTCGATTTATTCCAGCGGATGCGTAACGGAGAATTTCCCGAAGGCAGGTATACGTTGCGTGCTAAAATTGACCTTAACAGCGGCAACTTCAACATGAGGGATCCCGTTCTCTACCGGATTCGTTACATTGAACATCACCGCCAGGGCACAAAATGGTGTATCTTCCCGATGTACGATTTTGCCCATCCGATTCAGGATGCGCTGGAAGGCATCACCCATTCTCTCTGCTCCCTGGAATATGAGGCACACCGCCCGCTTTACGATTGGGTAGTCAGCAACGTTTCAATCCCGTACCATAAGCCTCGCCAGATCGAGTTTGCCCGCCTTGGCATCAACTATACGGTTATGAGCAAGCGTAAGCTCCGCCAGTTGGTTGAAAACGGTTATGTCTCCGGATGGGATGATCCTCGCATGCCCACTCTTTGCGGGCTTCGCCGCAGGGGATACACTGCCCGCAGTATCCGGACCTTCTGCGAGACCATCGG
>JAFUGY010000007.1 GCA_017469115.1 Oscillospiraceae bacterium | reverse complement strand
TGCCGTGCTCTCAGTATACCACATTGGTTTTATTTATGGTGGTGCTGTTTTCAGCATGGGGATTTAGTATATATGTAGTAAAACTCCGGAAAATCCGGAGTTTTTTTAATACCAAAATTAACAATTACTCATTACTAATTACTCATTAAAAGCTGCGACCTGAGACGCCGAGGAAGGAGAGCATTGCAAAAAGAAGCGATACGCCGGTGAAGAGGAAGAACAATTCCTTCTCCCGCCACTTCTTGCCCGTCCATCCGCCCATCTCGAGATGATGGTGAAACGGGGCCATTTTGAAGATTCGTTTTCCGTGGGTAATCTTGAAATAGGCAACCTGAATGATATCGGAAAGGGTTTCCACCAGAAAGACAAAACCAAGGGTAATCAGAATCAGCGGCATATCAAAAGCAAACGCCATTGCCGCGAGGGCACCGCCGAGGAAGAGCGAGCCGGTATCCCCCATGAAAACTCTCGCCGGATTGAAGTTATAAAACAGAAAACCGAGAAGACCGCCGAGCAACGAGGAGGCAAAGACGCCAAGCTCTGCATGCTTACCGGTTTCAAACACGAGGGCCACGAAGAAAAGAAACACCGGAAGCGAAGTGCCGGCGGCCAGGCCGTCAATCCCGTCGGTAATATTCACGGCATTGACCGTGCCGACGATGATAAAGGCGGAAGCCACATAATAAAACCAGCGGGGTACCGTAAGCGTGCGGTTGAAAAACGGGATATAAACGCGGCTGCTGATGATATGAAAGCGCTCCATCAAAACAACAAACAGCAGCGCTGCCAGAAGCTGCAGAAGAAACTTCATTTTGGCTGTGAGGCCGAGATTCTGGCGTTTTTTCAGCTTTTCCCAGTCATCCAGAAAGCCGATTGCACCGAAAACAAGAGCAAACAGGAAAACAAACAGATGCAGAAACTGACCGTGGAGCATATCCTCAAACCCGACGGTGAGAATGCCCAGAGCAGTGGCAAGGATAAACATCACGCCGCCCATGGTGGGGGTGCCGGCCTTTACGCTGTGCCAGCTTGGGCCGTCCTGTTTGATCTCCTGCCCGGCCTTCTGCTTGCGAAGCCACGGGATATAATAATGCCCGAATACGGTTGCAAACAGAATCCCGATTACAAATGCTGTTATTAGCCTGATACTCATAAGCTGCTCTTTTCTCTCAGATAGTCCGCAACGATTTCGCGTTCATCCATGTGATGCTTCTCGTGCCCGACGATCTGGTAATCTTCATGCCCTTTGCCGGCAAGTAATAATACATCACCGGGGGCTGCCGTGTCAATAGCATAATGGATTGCTTTGATTCTGTCGGATTCGCGATAGGTTGGGGTGGAGGTGTTTTGTAAGCCTTCCATAATCTCATCGATGATGGCGTCAGGATCTTCGGTGCGGGGATTATCGCTGGTGACGATGACAAAATCGGAATACTGTGCAGCCACATGCCCCATAATCGGGCGCTTCTGCCGGTCTCTGTCGCCGCCGCAGCCGAAGAGCGTGACAAGGCGGCCGCGCGTGACGGGTCGAAGGGTTTTGAGGACGTTTTCCAACGCGTCCGGTTTGTGAGAATAATCGATGAGAATGGTATAATCGCCGTCGGTAGGGACGATCTCCACGCGCCCTTTGACGCCTTTTGCGCTTTTCAGGGCAGCGGAGGCATCTTCGAGAGGAATGCCTGCAGCCATGCAGACGGAAAGCGCCGTGAGCGCATTGTGGACCGAAAAGAGCCCCGGGATAGCAAGGCTGACGGGGACGCGCTTTTCCCGATAAACGGCATCAAACGAGACGCCTTTCGGCGTCAGCTCGATCCGATCGGCATAGAGATCGGCCGAAGGATCGGACGCCGAAGTCGTGAAGAACGGGCAGGCTGCACCGCTCATCATGAAAGAGGCATGGGCATCGTCCAGATTGATGCAGGCGGAAGAGCACATGGAAAAAAGCTTCCGTTTGGCAGAGGCATATTCCTCCATGGTCTTATGAAAATCAAGATGATCCTGAGAGAGGTTGGTATAAGCCGCAACATCAAAATGAAGGCCGCCTACCCGATCCATGGCAAGGGAGTGGGAGGAAACTTCCATCACGGCATAGTTGCACCCGGCGTCCGCCATGCGGCGGAAAAGGCCCTGCAACTCCAGACTTTCAGGGGTTGTAAACTCGGTGTGCAGCTCCTCGTCTCCGATGTAGTTCGAAATCGTCCCCACAAGGCCGACTTTGGCGCCGGCAGCTTCTTTCAGGATATGGCGAATCAGATGGGTGCTGGTGGTTTTGCCGCTGGTGCCGGTAACGCCGATCATCTTCATCTCCCCTGCCGGTTCGCCGTACCATGCAGCACTCATCAGCGAAAGAGCCAGGCGGCTGTTTGGAACCTGAACATAGGGCACTTCAGCCTCCGGCAGTTCTTCACAGATGACGACGGCAGCACCGTTTTGAACGGCACTCGGGATAAAGGCATGCCCATCCGACTGCAATCCGCGGATTGCAACAAAGGCGAACCCTTTTTTGACGGCACGAGAGTCATACGCGATGCCGGTGATCTCTGTCTCCGCGTCGGCTGTGCGGGAGAGGATGGTGAGTTTTTTGGTAAGACAATCAAGTTTCATAAGATAATATTATACCCGTTCTGCTATTCTGAGTTTTGCGCTTCTCGCGCGCGGATTACTGCTGAGCTCTTCCAGAGAAGCTGTTATCGGTTTGCGGCTGACGCTGCGGAGCGTTTTCACAAACCCGCAGATGCAAACCGGCGCTTCCCGAGGGCAGGTGCATCCGTTTTCCCGCTTCTGAATGGCGGTTTTGACAATTCTGTCTTCCAGTGAATGGAAGCTGATGACGCAAAGCCTCCCACCCGGGACAAGCGCGTCGGGAGCGGAATTCATCATGTCACGCACGGCGCCCAGCTCATCATTCACTTCAATACGGATTGCCTGAAAACAGCGTTTTGCCGGGTGCTGCTTCTCACGAAGCGCCGAGGCAGGCATGGCACTCCTGATCACCGAAACGAGCTCAGCGGTCGTTGTGAGGGGCTTCTCTTCCCTTTTGCGGAGGATTGCAGAGGCAATGCGGCGGGAGAACTTTTCTTCGCCGTATTCAAAAAAGATACGTGCAAGCTCTTCTTCGGGATAGATGTTCACCACATCATATGCCGAAAGAGGCGCGGAGCGGTCCATCCGCATATCGAGGGGAGCCTCCTGCATGTAGGAAAAGCCGCGGGCAGCATCGTCAAGCTGTGGGGAAGAAACACCGAGATCAAAAAGCATCCCGTCAACGCCGGTGTAGCCAAGCTCTTTCACCACTTCGGCCGCTTTGCGAAAATCGGAATGGACAAACGTGATTTTATCGGCAAAAGGAGCAAGGCGCTCGGATGCATGACGGAGCGCAAACTCATCCTTGTCCAGACAAATCAGATGCCCTGCATTCAGCCGGGAGGCAATTTCATACGAGTGCCCGCCGAGGCCCAACGTCCCGTCCAGATAGACGCCGTCCGGCTTGATATTCAACCCGTCAAGGCACTCCTGCAGAAGGACGGGAATATGCTTGACGCCTTCCATCAGAATCCCAGCTCCTGCATCACAGCAGCGATATTTTCAGCGCTTTTTTCCATCCCGCAAACTGCCTCCCATTGTTCCGGATCCCACAGCTCGGCATGGTTGTTGCATCCGATCACCGTTACATTTTTCGTCAGGCCTGCATATTCCCGCAGAGAGGCAGGAATCAGGGCGCGGCCCTGTGCATCCAGCTCACATCTGGCCGCATAAGCAAACAGCGGCCGCATTTTTCGCTGGCTGACATACGGCATGGCGCTCACTCTGTCAGAAAGCTCCTGCCAGTTCGCGCTGCTGTATGCATTCAGGCATTTATCCATGGAAAGCGTCAGATAAAACACTTCCCCAAGTTCCTCCCGCAACCGGGCGGGAATAAAAATGCGCCCTTTGCTGTCTAAAGAATGTTTGTATTCACCAGTCACGCCTGTCACCCCACTTTTCACCACTTTGAACCATTTCTCACCACTTATTATAGGGGGAGGCTGTATAAATTGCAAGTGAAACTTTTTGTATTTTCTCGTCTTTTTTATTCCATATTTTTGCGTTTCATAGCATTTTTGGGTACAAAAAAAGCACCTTTTCGGTGCTGTTTTTTGCCCCGGCACAGGACTTGGTAGAAAGCCCCGTTTTCAGGCACAATTTATGGGAAAAAGCAGAATGCCGGCCTTGAAAAGACAATAAAACAGGCGAATCAGGCCCAGCCTTCCTCGTCCTCCTCCTCGGGGAGCTCTTCCGCTTCCTGCGCGGCAGGAGCAGCGGCGATCGGATTCGTCCCCTGGAAGGCGGACTGGGTCTGACGAACCGTCGTCAGGGCTTCATTCAGGGTGCTTTCGGCGCGGCGGATAATCTCATCCACATACTGGCTGGCGACCCGCTTGAGCTCTGCCGACTTCTTTTCGGCCTCTTCCACCATCTGGGTGCTTTTTTCTCTGGCTACACGCACGATTTCCTGCTCTTCCACCATGCGGGCTGCCTGCTCTTCGGCATTTTTGCGCAGTGCTTCGGCCTCGCGCTTTGCATTGCCGATGAATTCATCCCGCGCTGCGACCAGGCGCTTGGATTCGGAAATGGAAGAAGGAAGGGCAGCTTTGATATCGTTGATGATGTCAATGGCCTTTTCCCTCTCGATGATGCACTTGTCGTTACCGAGGGGAACGCCCCATGCCTCATTCACCATACCGTAGAGAATGTCGAGCAGTTCAAGAATGTCATTCGAATTATCCATTGGTTTCAGTTCCTCCATTGTTTGGCTTTATTTTCAATTTCCTGGATCAACTCATTGGGAACAAGCCCCTTGATATCCGCCCCGTACATCGCCATCTCCCGCACAACGGAGGAACTGAGAAAGGTATACTTTCCGTCAGCGGTGAGAAACATGGTTTCCAGCTCGGGGTTGATGTTTTTGTTGATGAGATTCATCTGAAACTCATACTCAAAATCAGAGGCAGCTCGCAGGCCCTTCACAATCACCGCACCGGGAAACCGCTTTGCATATTCTGCCAGCAGGCACGACTGGGCTTCCACGCGCACATTCGGGTAGCGGGAGACGGCCCGCGTCACCATGTCCAGCCGTTCCTCCACGGTGAACATATGGCGCGTCTTGGCGGCATTGTTCAGAATGCAGACAATTACTTCATCAAAAATTTTCGACGTGCGGCGGATAATATTGAGATGCCCGAGGGTGATGGGGTCAAAACTGCCGGGGCAGATCGCGATGCTCATACAGCGCTCTCCTTGGTGTAGGTACAGATTTTTACTTTGCCGTAACGGTACTCTTTCAGGCGGCGGTAAGGAGGGGCCATGTCGGGAAGAGGGCAGTCACGATCAGCTTCCACGATTATTATACCACCTTCCGACAGGATGTCAAACAAATTGATGGATTCCAGCACTTTTTCGTACAATCCGGAAGCATAGGGCGGGTCAATAAAAATCAGATCAAACTTTCCGCAGCGGGAGAGATAGGCGACGGCGTCGGAGCGGACGACCGTAGCCTCGAGGGAACAGAGCTGCAGGTTTTCTTTGACTATTTTCAGTGATGCGGGAGAGGCATCGACAAAAACAGCCTCTTTGGCACCTCTGGAGAGCGCTTCAATGCCGAGCTGGCCGGTTCCGGCAAAGAGATCGAGCACACGCCTGCCCTCCACATCAGAGCGGATGATATTAAATACGGCTTCCTTGACGTTGTCCGTCGTGGGGCGGACGTCGTTGCCCGTCGGGGTTTTCAGCCTGCGGCCCCGACAGGAGCCGGTGATAACTCTCATAAGCCGGTACTCTCCTCTTCTTCCGGATTTTGCAATTCTGCCGCATTCTCATCGCCGGCTTCCCCGTTATGGAAGTGGCTGTAGACGGCGGCAGCGGTGTTTTTCGGCACCACGGCACAGAGTTCCTCCAGCGTGGCCTGACGCACCGCCTTTACGGTTTTAAAAGCTTTCAGCAGATCGGCTTTTCGTTTGTCCCCCACGCCGGGGATTTTGTCAAGAGCGGAACCGTAGTTTTCCAGCCGGAGGGAACGCTGATATTCAATGGCAAAGCGGTGCGTCTCCTCCTGAATTTTCCCGATCAGGGAGAAGACCGCCTGCGTGCCCTGGATGCCGATTTCCTGCCCTTCGGGGGTGATGAGAGCACGGGTTCGGTGCCTGTCGTCCTTGACCATGCCGAACACCGGCAGCGAGATGCCGACGTCGGCAAGAGCCCGGCAGGCAGTGGCGGCATGGACGTCGCCGCCGTCGATCAGCAGGAGGTCCGGCAGGTCGGAAAACTTCTCATCCCCGTCAGCCGCCCGGCGGAAGCGGCGGAACACCGCCTGATACATGGAGGCATAGTCATCCTGAATGGGCATGTCCTTCATGCGGAATTTTCGATAGTCCCGCTTGAGCGGCTTCCCGTCCCGGAAGACGACCATCGCCGCCACAATGCCGGTATTCCCCAGGTTGGAGATATCAAAGGATTCAATACGCTCCGGAAAGTGCTCCAGCGAGAGCATTTTCTGCAGGAGCTCCAGTGTTTTCGAGCGCCTGCGGCTTTCGGTGGTGCGACGGAGGATCTCCTCCGAAGCATTCATCTCCGCCATTTCCAGCAGACGGCGGCGCTCTCCGCGCTGCGGGACCTCGAGATGCACCTTGCGCCGGTTGCCTTCACTGAGAAGGGCTTCCAGCTCTTCCCTGTCCTCCGGCTCCTGCTGCAGCAAAATCACCCCGGGGCGCATGCCTTCCCGCGGCAGATAGTATTGCTTGACGATATCGGCAATGGCCTCGGCATCGTCCTCAATGGGCTCCTCGATAACCACCGTTTCCTTCCCGGCAAGGTCTCCGTTGGAAAAGTGCAGCACCGAAAAACAGCACAGCGCCCCGCGGGAAAACGCGAGGGCATCGGTATCGGTAAAGGCCGTGGAGATGACACGCTGCTTGTTGACAAGGGCCTCCACGGCGCGCATCTGATCGCGGTAGCGGGCAGCCTGCTCAAAACGGTATTCTTCGGCAGCCGCTTCCATCTTCCCGCGGATTTCAGAAAGCAGGTCCTCACTGCGGCCTTCCAGAATCAGAACCGCCTGACGGATTCTGCTGCGGTAATCCTCGGCATTGCGCTCCGGGAGACACCAGCCGTCACAGGTGCCGATGTGATAGTTCAGGCAGGGGCGCTCTTTGCCGATCTCTGCGGGGAAGGATCTCGAACAGTCCGGCAGGAGAAGTGTGCGGCAGATGGAGCGGATAATCTCATGGGAGACGCTCCGCCCGCCGAAGGGGCCGAAATAGCTTGCGCCGTCATTTCCATGGCGGGAAGCCACCGACATCACCGGATAGGGCTTTTTCATGTCAATCCGGATGAAAGGATACCCTTTATCATCCTTTAGCAGGATATTATAATGGGGCTTGTGGCGCTTGATGAGGGAGTTTTCCAGAATCAGCGCTTCAAACTCGCTGTTGGCAACAATCACGTTGAAATCGGCAATCTTGTCGATCATGGCAGCAACCTTCGGCAGGTGATCCCCGTGAAAGTAGCTGCTGACGCGGTTTTTCAGTTTTTTAGCTTTGCCGACGTAGATGACCTCGGACTTCTCATTGAGCATGATATAGACGCCGGGCAGCAGCGGCAGGTTGTTGGCCTTTGCCCGCAGGGTTTCAAGCTCCGGATTCACTTAGCGCCTCCCGCTTTCCATGGCTTTGTTCTCGTTTTTCATTTTGCCTTTTCGTATAAAAAAAGCGTGCCCCAAGAGCACGCCCTTTTTTGATCATGTGAGATTACTCAGAGAAGTCGGAATCGATCAATGCGGAAAGGGTATCGATTGCTTCATCCTGATCAGGACCATCAGCGATGATATTAATCGTGGTTCCTTTCACGATGCCGAGAGAAAGAACACCGAGAAGGCTCTTTGCATTGACACGGCGCTCGTCCTTTTCGACCCAGATGCTGCTCTTGAACTCATTGGCTTTCTGGATAAAGAAAGTCGCAGGTCTCGCATGAAGACCAACCTGATTGTTTATAACTAACTCTTTAGAAACCATAGTTCCCTCTCCTTATACATTAAAGTACGAAATAAGAATAGCAGATTTTTTGCCACTCGTCAACAAGCAGTTAAGATTTGGTAGATTTCAACATTTTTGCGGAATCTTTTCCGGTATTTTTTAGATCAATTCGACTACAGTTGTCAAAGGATTGACCAAAATCGGCCGATTCATTTCAATTCCACAATGGTGACGCCGGTTTCGCCTTCTCCGAACACTCCCAGGCGGAAGGATTTGACCGCTTTGTTTTTCCGCAGCATCTGATGGATTGCCGTGCGCAGGGCGCCGGTGCCTTTGCCGTGGATGATGCGCAGAGGAGAAACCTTTGCCATCACGGCGCCGTCGATAAACTGTTCCGTGGTAGCCACTGCCTCAATGGACTCCATCCCCCGCAGATCGATCTCCGGGTTAAAGGAGGAAGAACGCAGAGAGGCCCCTGTAGACGAAACAGGCTTTTTCTTCGGTTTGGCAGACTTGCCTTCCAGCAGATAGACTTCGCTTTCCTTGGCGTTCACCGTCATCATCCCTGCCTTCAGCGTCAGCGTCTTATCCGCTGAAATCGAAACCACTTCCGCCTGAACGCCCATGGAGCGGATTTCCACCACATCGCCCACCCGAATCTCACGGGCGGACTGGCGGGTATCTTCCTTCTGGGGAGCGGAGGGATTGAGGCTGTTTTCCGCTTCGTTGAGCTTTCTGCGAAGCTCATTGCGCGCGGTATTGATGCGGTGCACATCGTCCTCTTCATTGAGGCGTTTTTTCATTTCATCCAGCTCGGCAAAAACCTGCTCGGCCGTTTCACGCGCTTCGCTGATGATGCGCTCCGCTTCGCGACGGGCTTTCACATCCGCTTTATCCAACCGAACTTCAAGCTCAGCCCGGACTCTGGCGGACTGTTTGGCGTTTTCTTCCGCCTCCCGCAGTTTGAGGCGCTGCTCGTCTCTGTCTTTTTCCAGCAGCACGCGCATCTGCTCCAGCTTTTCAATGGTTGCTTCAAAGCTGGCGTTTTCCGTGCTTACCCGATTGCGTGCATCTTCAATGATCTCATCCGGCAAGCCGAGCCGTCTGGAGATGGCAAATGCATTGGATTTGCCCGGAATGCCCATCAAAAGCCGGTAAGTGGGGCGAAGAGTTTCAATGTCAAATTCACAGGAGGCATTGATGACGCCCTTCTCATTGGTGGCGTAAAACTTCAGCTCGGTATAGTGCGTCGTCGCTGCGATCAGAGCGCCTTTGGCGCGTACATGCTCGATAATCGAAACTGCAAGGGCTGCGCCTTCGGCAGGGTCGGTACCCGCACCGGGCTCATCGAAGAGCACGAGAGAATTCCCGTCGCACTCCTCCAGAATGCTAACAATATTCGTCATGTGGGCGGAGAAAGTGGAGAGATTCTGCTCGATGCTCTGCTCATCGCCGATATCGGCAAGAATATGGCGGAACACCGGCAGAGCACTGCCGTCGGAGGCGGGAATATGCAGCCCGCACTGGTTCATGGCTGCCAAAAGACCGATTGTTTTTAAACTAACGGTTTTCCCTCCCGTATTAGACCCAGTTATCACCATGGTGTCGAACCCGCGGCCCAGCTCCATATCAATGGGCACAGCGGTATCCCGTTTGAGAAGCGGATGGCGGGCTTTGCGCAGGATGATGCCATCCGTGCCAGGGGCGGCTGCGCAGCAGTCGAGCGCGTAGGAGAGCTTTGCCTTGGCAAAAATCACATCCAGCCGCACCAGCAGAAACCAGTCGGACTCCATATCGACCCGGTGGGCGGCACATTCGGCCGAGAGCTCGGCGAGAATCCGCTCCACTTCGAGCTTCTCTTTGGCTGCCAGCTCCCGCAGCTCGTTATTGGCCTTGACGGCAGCCATCGGCTCGATAAAGAGGGTGGCGCCGGTGGCCGAGATGTCGTGCACCAGGCCGGGCCCCGCGTTTTTATATTCCGCCTTCACCGGCACCACATAACGCTCGGAGCGCATGGTGATAATCGGCTCCTGCAGCACTTTCGCATAAGAAGGAGAGGAGAGGATTTTCTGCAGTGCCTCCCGGGCGCGGGCAGCGGCAGCGCGCATTTTACGCCGGATATCCGCGAGGTCGGAAGAGGCGCTGTCGGAGAGCTCATCTTCCCCGGCAATGGAAGAGGTGATTTTTTCTTCCAGAAACTTGTTGGCACGAAGAGCTGTAAAGAGGCTGTCGATTTTGGTATGGCCGACGCTGTCATCCGCCACATAGGAGCGCACCAGCCTTGCACATCGCAACAGCGCTGCAATATCCATCAATTCCCTGGTGTTGAGAGATCCGCCGAGATCGGCTCTGGCGAGAGCGGGGCGAATATCCTTCACACCGGAAAAGGAAGGGCTGCCGCGCACCGTCATCATGGTGCAGGCACAGGTCGTCTCCTCCAGCCGGAGAGCAACCTCTGCCGGCTCAACGGACGGCTGCAGCGCAAGGCACTCCTCTTTGGCAGGGGCACTCACGGCATGCTCGGAGAGCATTTTCAGCACGGTCGGCAGTTCAAGCGTCGATAATGATTTTTCAAAAAAGCTCATAGATGAATCCTTTATGCACTTCCCATCGGATGGGAACAGATTTTCTTCCAGTATTCCAGCGTGGCAAAGCGGCGGCTCGCCTGTGTGGCAAGATACGTCTCAGAAGCCTGATTGAGTCGGCGCAGCGCTTCCTCCGGCAAGGTAAAGGAAAAGAGCCGTCTTGCAGGGGCTGAGACAAGATAGCGCATCGCCGCCAGAGAGGCGGAACACAACTGCATGCCCGCGCCGAGCTCGCTTGTCCGGCACTTTCGGCAGCAGATTTTCCCCGTCTGCACGCCCAGCACGGGAGAAACAGGTTGTTCCTCCCCGCAGAAACAGCACACAGAAAGGTCCGGCGTGTAGCCCATGAGGCACATGAGGCGCACCTCAAAAGCAGCCTTGACGAGCAGCGGATCGCACAGCTCATGGCTGACGGCGTAAAGAGAATTGAGAATCAGCTGAAAGGAATCCGGGTCGGGGTTCTCTTCCTGCACAAATGCTTCGATGCACTCGGCAAAATAACAGCCGAGGGCGAAGTTTTCAAAATTCAGCCGCAGGCCTTCAAAGGGCTCTTTCACCAAAGCTTCCTGCACGGTAAGCTTGCCCCGGTTTTCAAAGAACGTCATCTCCGAGAGCGTGAGCTGCTGCGTCGCCGCAGCAATCCGGCTGCTTTTGCGCAGCGCGCCTCTCGCCTTTGCCGTGACGATCCCCCGCTCCGGGGTAAACAGCGTGAGGATTCTGTCAGATTCCTTATAGCGCACTTCCCGGAGCACAAGAGCATCCGAACCGGTAAATGCCATCAGTCGTTGGTGAAGCCGAAGTTTCTGAGAAGCACTTCGCTGTCGCGCCAGTTCTCCTTCACTTTTACCCAGAGCTGAAGGAATACCTTGGCGCCGAGAAAGGCTTCCATGTCCTCCCGGGCTTCCGCTCCGATTTTTTTGAGCATCGAGCCGTTTTTGCCGATCAGAATGCCTTTGTGGCTGGCCTTTTCACAGTAAATGGTGGCTTCGATGTCAATGATTCCGTTCTCCCGCTCGGAAAACCTGCTGATCTCCACAGCCGTGCCGTGAGGCACTTCCTTCTCCAGCGAGCGCAGGATCTTTTCCCGAATCAGCTCGGCGCAGATCTGCCGCTCCGGCTGGTCGGTGATGCTGTCGTCCGGGAAGAGATGAGGTCCTTCCACGGCAAACTTCTGCACTTCTTCCATGAGGGCATCCAGCCCGTCCCCATCCTTTGCGGAAATGGGCACTACCGCTTCAAAGGCAAATTCCTGCGACCAGGCGGCAATCACCGCGAGAAGCTTGTCCTTCTCCACGGTGTCAATTTTGTTGATCACCAGAATGGCGGGTACACCGCTCTCCTTCACCTTTTCAAGCAGGGCCGTCTCCCCCGGCCCGATTTCGGCAACGGGCTCCACCAGGAACAGCACCACATCCACATCCGTGACGCTCTCCCGCACCACATTCACCATATAGTCCCCCAGCCGGTTGCGCGGTTTGATAAACCCCGGCGTATCGAGGAGGATATACTGGGTGTCCTCTTTGGTAAGCACGCCCATAATCCGGTTTCGCGTCGTCTGCGGTTTGCTGGAAACAATCGCGATTTTCTCACCTACCAGGGCATTCACCAGCGTCGATTTGCCGACGTTCGGTCTCCCGCAAACGGTTATCAGTTCTGTTTTTGTCATTCTGTCTCTCCCATAATTGCCTTTTCGCGGCTGCGCATCCGCTTTTTGTCTTCTCCCTCGTCCACATGGTCATATCCCAGCAGATGCAGCACCGAGTGCACCGTGAGATACTGAATCTCATGGTTAAAGCCGTGGCCGTACTCTTCTCCCTGCTCTTCGCAGCGGCGGAGGTTGAGCATCATGTCTCCCAGCAAAACGGCGCCGGTATCGGGCTCTCTCTCACAGTCTTCCGCGTGAAATTCACCCGGTTTCAGCTCGTTGAGGGGAAAGGAAAGCACATCGGTTGCGCTGTCCACCTGCCGGAATTCCCGGTTGGCTTCCCGAATGCCCTCATCGTCCGTCAACAAAACGGACACAATGCACCGCTCGGTGATGCCCTCCGCATGCAGCGTTTTTTCCACCGCGCTGCGGATCAGCCTTGCGCACTGGGGATGGCCGAGATTTTTCTTTTCCCGGCTGACATATACTTCCGTCATCGGTCTGTTCTCCTTCTGAACTTCCGGTTAGCATCCGGTCTGCCTGCGTTTTCTTTCGGCGGAGATTTCTTTTCATATGCCTCGTAGGACTCTATAATCTTCTGCACCAGGCGGTGGCGCACTACGTCCGCTCCCGTGAGGGTGCAGATGGCCACATCGTCAATCCCTTCCAGCACCTTCATGGCAACCTTCAGGCCGCTGGTTTTCTCCTCTCCCAGGTCAATCTGAGAAACGTCCCCGGTAATCACCATTTTTGAGCCGAAGCCCAGCCTTGTGAGAAACATCTTCATCTGTTCGCCAGAAGTATTCTGCGCCTCGTCGAGAATGATAAAGCTGTCATCCAGCGTTCTGCCGCGCATATAGGCAAGAGGCGCCACTTCGATGTTGCCGCGCTCGAGATACTTCTGGTACGTCTCCACGCCCAGCATATCAAAAAGCGCATCGTACAGGGGGCGCAAATAGGGGTCGACCTTGCTCTGCAAATCGCCGGGCAGAAAGCCGAGCCGTTCTCCCGCTTCCACAGCCGGGCGCGTCAGGATAACCCGGTTGACTTCTTCAGCCCGAAAAGCCGCAACCGCCGCCGCCACCGCAAGGTACGATTTGCCCGTCCCTGCAGGGCCTTCGCCCACGGTAATGGTGTTGGAGGCGATGGCATCGCAATAGAGCTTTTGACCCAGGGTTTTGGGCTTGATGGGCTTTCCGTTTGCCGTGATGCAGATCACATCCCCGACGAGCTCCTGAATCTTGTCCTCCCTGCCCTGCTGCACCAGGCGCAGCACATAACGCACATTCTGGTCGTTTATTGTCTCCCCCTTGGCAGCAAGCGTTAAAAGCCCTCCGATGGCTTTTTCAGCCAGCAGCACATCCTCCGCTTCTCCGCAGACGTGCAGGGCATTTTCCCTGTCAAGCACCTTAACACCGAGCTCTGCTTCCAAAATTCTTAAATTCTGATCAAACGAACCGAAAACATTGATCACATCCTCAATCCGTTCTACCTCAATGAGTTTATCAATCATTTGCCTATCCTTTATGATTAAAATCAAAATCACTTTGATTATAAAGAACTGCAGGCAAGAAATCAACACGAATTTTCATAAACTCTCTCCAAAAGCCTTCCTCCCGCAAAATCTGTGAACAAAAAAT
>JAFUGY010000067.1 GCA_017469115.1 Oscillospiraceae bacterium | reverse complement strand
GATTGCCTCGTCGCAGCAGCGTTCGCCCCGCAGGCTTCCGCCGAAGAGATGAATCCGTATGTTGGCAGAACCTTTACGCGGTATTTGGATGGGTATGCAACCCAAAAACTCTATGTGTTTGATAACGGCACGGTTTCCCTGGTAGGGGAAGACAACAAGAACGTTGGAACCTATTACTTCTACTCCGTCGGGGAAGAAGGAGAACTTAAGATCTTTGATTGCAACGCTTCCCAGGTCTTCACCGGTACCATGAGCACAGACGGTGCCCTGGTCGATGACAATGGTTATCTGTGGCTCGATGTCGGCCATGACTGGGTCGAGTAAGGCTGAAAAAAGATAGTATTGTGGAAACCGGTTAAATGCTCCGGCTTCTATCCAAATGCAGGCGGTGATGATACGATGATCACTTGCCTGCATTTTTTTGCTCCGGCGACACTCTTTAAGAGATCAGCAAGGGAATGCTCAGGCTCCCTCTGGCGACGGCGAAGCCTAGTGCCTTGGCAAGGGAGCTGTCACGAAGTGACTGAGGGAGTTAGAAGAATTAGAGACGGTCCTTTTTCCTGTTTTCAAGTATTGGGTTGAGAAAAAAGTGTTCCTTTGTCTTAAAAATGCTTCCTTACCATGCAGGTCTTCCGGTTGCAATCAGACTGTCGAGATCCATAAAAGCATTCGTGATTGCTTCTGTATGATACATCTCATACATATTGTAAACATAGTCTGTCAGGTTCTTTTCGTTCAGTGTCTTCAACACAGAATCTGCAGTGGTCCCTTTGTGCTGAGCATACGATTCCAGCAGATAAGTGAAAAATCGGAATTCCTTGCTCATATCTCATCACCTCGTATATAAAGGGAATTACGGGGATCTCCGGTGGCAATTTCGTTTTCCCACATGTCGTAAATAGCAACAGGGCTGAAGTACCACATTTTCAAGGAGGCGTCAGTCAACATACTGTGGGTTTCGGAACCCAGAAACAGTTTTAACCCATCCATCTCAGATATACCTCTGTTCTTTGCTATCATGGACGCCAATTCGGAATCATAAATCTCCAGAATAGAGGGTGTTGTGTATTCATTCATATTGGTCCACCACCAGGCATGTGAGTGCTGTCGCGCAGCGACTGAGGGAGTAAGACTCCTTCCGTCATCGCCTTGCGGCGCTGCCACCTCCCTCAAGGAGGGAGGCAAGGCATTGGTCAGGCTCCCTCTGGCGACGGCGAAGCCTAGTGCCTTGGCAAGGGAGCTGTCACGAAGTGACTGAGGGAGTAAACTCTCAGATTTTGAGTTTTTTCCTTCCTTATTTGGGAATGATAAAGTGGGGTCAAAAGGAGATCAACCCTTCCGGGCTGTTAATCCCAGTTATCCACTTCCGTTAGTTTGTCCTGGAGTGTTTTCTCAAGTACAGAAAACGCAGGGATGAAACTATCACGGATCATAAGAATCATTTCTTCAATTTTGTCTTCGTCATAAATATGGACGGAGATATTTCTTTGTCTCAGCATAGCAAGCCAAACTGTTGAATCGGAAAGAAAGCCAACCTTGTAAGCCAATTTTAAAATTTCATTGGGAGAGCCGGTCTCAGCACCTCCGACAGCGTGTTGTCTCATTACTTCCTGTAAGGCTTTCCAGGCAAGTTCAAATGTAAGGTTAAATTGGCCGATAACACCCATTCTGTAGATTTCACTGTCATTCACCAGATTAAAATCAGCGCTTTTTAATATTTCCAGACTTTTTGAAAAATTCTCAAGTTTTTTCATAGATCAACACCCCGTCTCTTTTTATTTCATCCTGCAGGTCTTCTGATATGGTCTTGTTCAGGTCCACAATGTCGAACATCAGCAGGGTATGTGTGTCTTTTTCCAGATCGGCAGAAAAAGTAAGAAAGTTTCCGCCGCTTACAGCAAGATCAATGTCGCTGCGCTCAGAATGGGTCCCTCTCGCGCGCGAGCCAAACAGAAACACTTTTTCCATATCGTTTTCCCGGGCAATTTCCCGGATTTCTCTGAAAAGCTGGTCAGGAATATTATATTTCATACTCGAACACTCCTGTTTTTTACGAATTCTGCATTACGGATAAAGAATACTCCACCAACATCCAATTATAACAAATCAGTTACAAGTTAGCAATAATAACATAATTCTTTTTATGGAACAGGGAGAAATTTCCATCAATAACGGGAGAGCAGCTTCTGCAGATGCTCCTTATGCATTTCGCGGACGGCTTCCGGTGCCACGATTTCCATCTTGCCTTCAAACTGGTCCACCCAACTGAAAAAGGTCCCGCTGATCTGGACGGTTTCGGTCAACTCGCCGAGGCCGTTTTCCGGGGCAGTGATCCGGCATTTCTCTCCGAATTTATCATAAACGGGGCCGCAGAGTTCTCTCGGAAACCGCAAGGTGACGGTTGCGTCTTCTCCGCCGTACATTTTAAAGGCGCTGCGGGTATATTCTGCTGCCCGGCCGAAATGCTTTGATGTTCGTTCTGTAATGGGAGTGTTAAGAGCCTGTGTTTTGGTCATGCGGTCAAGCCGGTAGGTTCGCATGGCTTCTTTTTCATCCTCAATATCTGCACGAAGGGCATGGAGATAATAATTATCCTCAAAGCAGATCAGTGCAAAAGGTTCTGCCGTGATGGCCTTGCCCTGATAGCGGTAGCAGTGCTTGCGCTCGAAATCCAAATCGTAATACTGAAAAGAGATCTGAGACCGGTTGCGGATTGCGGTTTCACAGGCGTCGATATTGTAATAGATGGTTTTGTTTGTGTGCTTTCTGGTGTTGAAGAGAATCTCGCTTTTTTTCAGGTCTTTCTCCTCGTAAACCGAGACAAGCGACAGGAGTTTCTTAACCAGCTCTTTTGTTTTTGCTTCCGTTACAAAACCCGAAGCCTGCACGGTGTCCAGAAGCAGCTTCAGCTCCGGCTTGGTGAAGAGTCGGCAGTCGGCAAAATAGCCCGGGTCTTTCCCGCCGCGAGATGCAACGAAGGTGAAATCGTTCTGTTCCAGCGCTTTCAAATCCAGCCTCAGTGTTTCCTCCGAGATGTGATAACCGGCATCCTGCAGCCTTTTCCTGAGCACGGGACCTGTGATTTTATGGGATTCATCTGTCTCCCGCAGCAGAATCTGCTGCAGCTTCAAAATCCGCCCGGATGGTATTATTTTCCCTTCTTCGGTATGCATAGAGCTTTCCTCCGTTTCTTCAGTACCCTCATTTTACCATAGGGAAGGGAGAATGGCAATGAATTTGGGGCTTTCTGAGAGGCACCCCCCACTATTCTGGGGGATGCATCCAAAGCAGAGAAAATATATTGCAATTTGATGACGGGCATCGTATAATAAAAAGCACTTCAGAACAATTTGTTCACTTAAACGGAGGTGACACATTTGAAGCCGATCAATGAAGAAAGACTACAGAGAGTGCTGGAATTCATTCAGGCTTTTGAGAGAGAGACAGGCCGTTCACCCAAATATCGGGAGATTCAGAAGGCGATCGGGCAGACGTCTCTGAATATGGTATATCAGGATGTAACCCGCCTGAGAGAACGCGGCCTGATCCGGGAAGAGGCGAATACACGAGGCGGCATTGTTCCGGATGACAGGCTTGCTTCGGGAGAGATGGTGAATATACAGGTTGTTGGTGAAATCCATTGCGGCGAGGCCAATGACGCCATTGAGAATATCACGGAGAGTTATCTTCTCCCGGTGAGCCTGGTCGGCAGGGGAGAGCACATGATGTTGCGGGCAAGAGGCCTCAGCATGACAAGGCGTGGGATTTTCCCAAATGATCTTCTGATTATTCGTCCGGTGACAGGCTATACACCCAAGGCCAACGATGTTGTGGCGGTTTCCATCGGGGGAGAAGAGGCATGCGCCAAAGTTGTGAGAAAAAAAGAAGACGGAGCGTTTTATTTCTGTGCCGATTCGGACGAAACTGACGATTACGGCCGGGCATTCCCGGATTATTCTCTGAAGGAAGGCACGGTTTTCGGCGTGATTGATTTTGTGTTTCATGATCCACGAGGTTATTAAGTAGGGAGGCAGAAGAAGATGAATGGTGTACAGGGGCAGCGAGCAAACAGGATGCTGATCCGTTTACCGGAAAAGCTGCTCAGCTGCTTTTGCAGAGAGTGCGGCACTTATTGCGGGCATATCCGATATGATAACGGGTATCTGGACATGAAGTGCAAAAAGTGCAGTTCGTTGGAAATCTTTGTTTCGGACGAGGTCGGGAATCTTGCCGTCATAACGGAATCATTTTCGGCTTGATCAGGCCAAAAGCACAAGAGAGTAAAACGTTACAAGTTAGCTCAGCTGCGCAAGGAGCGTTGGATTTGGCTGGAACCATCAGGATCGCCGCCGCAGTTTGTTAAAATTTGTCGAACGTATTGAATTCGCCTTAGGAGCGTCAGGAATCCGGCAGATAATTGCTTATTCCAATTATGGGATAAGTCTATTATCTGCCGGATTTTTTTATTTTTTCAAATTATAAAAGAAATATTTGTTTCCCCGAGTGCGCATGAGGGGCAGCGGATCATATGGAGTCAAAAGCGGTTTTCAAAACCGCTCGGGTACTCCGACAGATCTGGTGCTTCGTCTTGTCATGCCCAAAATCGGGGGGAAGCGGAAAAAGCCGGTGGTCTGTCAAAAGATGGATCACCGGCTTTTTTGATTTTTAAGGTCTGCTGCCCTTCCTGCCTCCGGGGAGGAAAGGACAGAAAATGGAGTACCGCTATGCATTTGCTACAGGCACAGAAGCAGTGGAAATTTCGGGAGAATGGGCTGCCGTTCTGGAGGAGATGGACCACGAGGAACAGCTGAGCAACAGGAGAGAAACCCGCAGGCATCAGTCGCTGGATGAATTGCTTATCGAAGGGATTGACTTTGCAGGAGAAGAAAATGCCGAAATCCCTCTCCTGGCAAAAGAGTTAGCCGGAGAGTTGCAGCAAGCACTGCAAACGCTGACGGAAGTTCAAAGAAAAAGACTGATTCTCCACTGCCAGGGGCTGACATACCGAGAAATAGCAAAAAGAGAAGGTGCAGACTTTAAATCCTGTGAAGAGTCTGTAATGGCAGGATTAAAAAAATTAAAGCGAATTATGAAAAAAATTTTTAAAGATACCCCCACAAAAGGCCATTCCCGTGGCTATTAAGTGAAGGGACAAAACATTGAGCCCTTCGGAAAGGAAATTTGAAATGAAAGAAAATAACAAAACCAATCGCTGTGTCCTGAAGGCAACCATCAATTATCCCGCGCTTGCCCAGCCAAAGTCCATCAACGGCTCCGCTCCCAAGTACAGCGCCTGCCTGATCATCAGCAAAGATGATGAGAAAACGCTGAACGCCTATCAGAGTGCGCTGGAAGCGGCATACGAAGCCGGCGACAACAAGCTGATGAACGGCAAGACAAAGCCGAAGCTGAATCTTCTCCGCTGCCCCCTGCATGACGGGGATGAGGAGAAGCCCGGGCAGGAAGCCTATGAAAACAGCTACTACCTCAATGCTTCCAGCAAAGAACGGGTGCAGATTGTCGACCGGGAGCTGAACCCGGTAGATCCTTCCGAGCTCTATTCCGGCTGCATTGTCAATGCTTCCGTCACGCTGTATGCGTACAACACAGGTGTTTCCAAAGGTATTGCGGCAGCTCTCAACGGCATGCAGCTGGTGAAAAGAGGCGAGCGCATCGGCTGGGGCCCGCGGATCGAGAATGATTTTCAGGTGCTCCCGGATGATGACGACGAGAATGAACTCCCATTCTGAAAGGAGCAGACATGAAAGAATTGTTTCTTGACCTGGAAACAGCTTCTTCTGTCGATCTGGCGAAAGCCGGTGTCTACCGGTATGCGGAGGCGGAGGATTTCAACATCCTCCTCTTCTCCTGCAGCGTGGATTGGGGAGAAGTGAAGGTTTACGACCTGGCACACGGTGACGTGCTGCCGATGGAGATTCTGTCTGCCTTGACGGACAAAACAGTAACCAAATGGGCATACAACTGCAATTTTGAACGGGTTTGTCTTTCCAGGTTCCTCGGGTATCCGGTGGGCAGCTACATCCCGCCGGAGCAGTTTAAGTGCGTGATGACGTGGGGTGCAACCTGCGGCCTGCCCATGAGCCTTGAAGCTATCAGCGAAGTGATGCATCTCCGGCAGGGTAAGCTGGACACCGGCAAAGCCCTGATCCGCAAGTTCTGCAAACCCGGCATCAGGTTGCCGGGAAGAGCGGATCCGGACTGGCAGATGTTTTGTGAATACAACCGGAGAGACGTGGAAGCAGAGATGGAGATCTGCCAAAAGCTGGCTCCCTGGCCGGTGCCGGAGTTTGTGTGGCAGGAGTTCTTCGATTCCGAGCGCATCAACGACAGGGGCATTGCCATCGATAAAAAGCTGGTGAGAAATGCCATTCGCATGAGCGAAGCCGTGACGGCGGACCTGATCGAACAGATGGAAAAGCTCACCGGCCTGCAGAATCCGAATTCCGTCACCCAGCTCAAATGGTGGCTGCAGCAGCAGGGGGTTACGGTTTCCTCCCTCGGGAAGAAAGACGTGGAAGCGCTTTTGGAGAAACTGGAATGTCGCTCTGAGAGCTCAGAAGTTGCGCGTGAGCGCCCGCAGGCGCCATGCAAGCGAGCAACCGAGCGCAGCGAGGCTCTTGGCGAGTCGCAGGAGACAACTGCATCCCACGATTTTACTGCTTCGTCCGCGCTAAAGCCTTTTGATGAGGCTCTTCAAAATGAAAAATATGGCTGTGTGGCTGAGGTTTTGCGTTTGCGGCAGCAGCTTTCCAAATCCTCTGTGAAAAAGTATCAGGCGATGGAAGCATCCGTCAATGCTGACGGGCGGGTAAGAGGAATGTTCCAGTTTTACGGGGCCAACCGCACGGGCCGGTTCGCTTCCAAGCGGATTCAGTTACAGAATCTTCCGAAAAACCACATGGAAGATCTTGATGAAGCCAGAGCCCTTGTGAAAGCCGGTGACCGGAAAGCCCTGCAGCAGCGCTACGGTGATGTGCAGGATGTGCTTTCACAGTTGGTGAGAACTGCTTTTATCCCGGCAGCTCGTTCTCATAGCTCAAAAGTTGCGCGGCGTGGCGATATATCCCTCGATTTTACTGCTCCGTCCGCGCTAAAAGGGAAGGGAAAAGAATCTGGTTCTGAGGGCCGGGAGCCTGTCCCCTGTATCCTGTCCCCTGAATCCTGCCCTCTACCCCCTACCCCCTATATCCTACCCCCTAAACTTCTCGTGGCAGATGAGAGTTCCATCGAAGCGAGGGTGCTTTCCTGGCTGGCTGGGGAACAGTGGCGCATCAAAGCATTTGCTGCCGGAAAAGACATTTATTGCGAGTCGGCCTCGCGGATGTTCCATGTGCCGGTGGAGAAAAACGGCATCAATGCCCATCTCCGCCCAAAGGGTAAAGTGGCGGAGCTCGCCCTTGGTTATCAGGGAGGAGTCGGAGCTTTAAAAAAGATGGGTGCTCTTGAGCAGGGGCTTGCGGAGAGTGAGCTGCAGCCCATCGTCGATGCCTGGCGGGCAGCGAATCTGAGAATCGTCAAATTCTGGTACGACATCGGCGATGCCGCCCTCAATGCCGTCATTTACCGGGGAGAAACGCAAAGCCACGGCTTCCGGTTCCTCTGGGAAAAAGGCTTTCTCTTCATTGAGCTTCTTTCCGGCAGGCGGCTTGCTTACTACGGTGCAAGGTTGGGCACCAACAAGTTCGGCAGTGACTGCATCACCTATTACGGCATCAGCCCCACAAAAAAGTGGGAGAAGCTGGAAACCAGCCCCGGCAAGCTGGTGGAAAACATCGTGCAGGCCACAGCAAGAGATGTGCTCTGCTATGCCCTGGGCAATCTGAGCGATGAACCGGTTGTGATGCATGTGCATGATGAGATTATCTGTGAATCAGGCGGAAGCCTGACGCTGGAAAAACTTTGTAATGTCATGGGGCAAACGCCTCCCTGGGCTCCCGGCCTGCTGCTCCGAGCCGAAGGCGACGAAATGCCGTATTACCAAAAAACATAATAAGGAGAAACATATGATTACTTTATTTTACGCTGATACGCGAAACGATCCGAAGAACTGCCGGTATCCCAACCGGCTTGCAGACATGAGCGATGAGGCTCTGAAAGAAGCCTTTTCTCATGACTATGTCTGTGCCCAGTACAAGGGCAATTATCGCAATGTGGATAACTTTATTCGTTCCACCTGCCTTGCTTTTGATGTGGACAACGACCACTCCGATGATCCCGCCGAATGGCTCACCCCGGAGGATCTGAAAGCAGCTTTCCCGGGTGTGGAGATTCTGATTCACTATTCTCGTTCTCACATGAAAGCGAAAAACGGCCGTATGGCAAGGCCAAAATTCCATGTCTTTTTCCCGATTGAAGAATGCAGCAGCGCAGGAGAATATGCCGCACTGAAGCAGAGAGTATATGAGTACTTCCCGTATTTTGACTCCCAGGCATTGGATGCCGCACGCTTCTTCTTCGGCACGGAGAATCCGGAGATCGAGTGTTTTGAAGGGGCCCTGCTGAATGAATTTCTTTTTCTTCATCGGGATGCTCGCTCCGAAAGCTCAAAAGTTGCGCATGAGACAACATGTTCCCACGAGTTCGGTGCTCGGTCTGCGCTAAAAGGGAGCGGTCTCCCAAGTTCAAATAATAATACCGTATATAACCCTCCCCAAGCGGGGCAACGAAGTGTCGCCACGGTAGTGAATGAGATGCCGGTGGCATCTCAGAGCCGTGGCGTGACCGAGCCGCGGCGAGATGGGGACCGCAGCATAGCTGCGGTGGGTGAGGTTATGGAGACCGCGAATAGCATCGGTGCAAGCTCCAACCCCCTGACCCCTGTATCCTCTTCTCCCATTCCGCAAGGGCAGCGCAACACCACCATGTATTCCATTGCAGTCAAAGTGCTGAAGCGCTTTGGTGAAACGGAAAAGGCGATGAATCTCTTTCTGGCAGAAGCGGAGCGTTGTGTGCCGCCGTTGGAGAGTGAAGAGCTGGCCGGCATCTGGAACAGTGCTTTGAAGTTCTTCCAGAAAAAGATTGCCACCGATCCTAATTATGTGCAGCCGGAAGCTTATGGCAATGACTTCAAAGCGGTTTCCCTCAAACCGCCCGATTATTCCGATCTCGGCCAGGCAAAAGCTTTGGTGAAAGAGTGCGGTGACGAGCTTTGCTTTACCGAAGCCACGGACTATCTCCGGTATGACGGGAAACGCTGGGTCGAGAGCCGGCAACTTGCTCTCGGGTGTGCAGAAGAGTTTCTGGATCTGCAGCTTGCGGATGCAACCGATCAGGTTGAGTCTGCCGTGCAGGAATTGCTTTCGCTGGGAGAGACTGCAGAGGAGATTTCTCCGGGAAAGAAATATTCGGAGAAACTGCAAAAATCCGGCGATGATCGGATGGCAGCAGCGGGCAGGAGGTTTGCCTCTGCCGTGAAATATAAAGAATTCGTTATGCAGCGCAGGGATATGCGCTTCATCAAATCGGCTCTTGATGCAGCCAAGCCGATGGTGCAGCTGCATGTGTCAGACCTGGATAAAGATGAGTTTCTTTTCAATACGCCGGAAGCTACCTACGACCTTCGGAAAGGTATGGCCGGTGCGCAGCCTCAGAATCCGGATGATCACATCACGAAGGTGACGGCTGTTTCGCCAGGGGATAAAGGCAGACAAATCTGGGAGGATGCGCTGAAAGTGTTCTTCTGCGATGATCAGGATTTGATTCGTTATGTGTAGCAGGTGGTCGGGTTGGCAGCAATCGGCAAAGTTTATCAGGAGGCGATTATTATTGCTTATGGGGCAGGTTCAAATGGGAAATCGGTATGCTGGAATACCATTGCTAAAGTGTTCGGATCTTATGCAGGTAATCTCTCTGCCGATACGCTCACGGTCGGATGCAAACGGAATGTGAAACCGGAAATGGCTGAGCTCAAGGGCAAGCGCCTGATTATTGCTTCCGAGCTGGAAGAGGGTATGCGCTTAAACACTGCCATGGTCAAGCAGCTTTGTTCCACCGATGAAATCTATGCCGAGAAGAAATATAAAGATCCGTTTTCCTTTACGCCCTCCCATACGTTGGTGTTGTATACAAACCACCTTCCGAGAGTGGGAGCATCTGATGCCGGCACCTGGCGTCGTCTGATCGTAATACCGTTCAATGCCGTCATTACGGGGAAAAAAGAGGTAAAGAATTATTCTGATTATCTCTTCCGTGAAGCCGGAGAAGCGATCATGAAATGGATCATTGAAGGTGCGGAAGAAGTAATCCGCAACAATTTTATGATTTCTGTACCGTCGAGCGTAAAATCTGCGATTCAGGCTTATCGTGACAATAATGACTGGTTTTCCAATTTCCTGGATGACTGCTGTGAAGTGGACAAGACTTTTGTACAGAAGTCAGGTGAACTCTATCAGGAATACCGTTCCTATTGCGCAAGAAACGGGGAATATACACGGAGTACATCAGATTTTTACGCAGCATTGGAATTAGGCGGTTTTAACAAAGAAAAGAATTATAAAGGCTCGTTCATTCATGGCCTGAGATTAAAAGACGAATTTTCCAATTCTGACGCATAAAATGGAGGTAACCTGATGGTCTATGACGGTCATATCAAGAACTTCGCTATAGGAAAATTTTAAGGTAATTTTTTTCTAATAGAGAACTTTAAGAATTGACTTGCATAGACCATCAGACACACGAAAATTTCAAGGAGAAACGATATGCAATTTATTCCTCATGAATATCAGAAATATACAATTGATTTTATCAAAACCCATCCGGCAGCAGCTGCTTTTTTGGATTGCGGACTCGGGAAGACGGTGATTTGCCTGTCCGCCCTGAAGGATCTGCTGGAGGAAGGCGAGATCAGCAAAGTGCTGGTGGTAGCGCCGCTTCGGGTGGCGAGAGACGTTTGGCCGGTGGAGGCAGGAAAATGGCGTCACCTGAACGGACTGAAGATTTCGGTTGTCCTCGGCACCCCGAAGCAGAGGCGGGCAGCGTTGGAAGCGGATGCTCAGATTTATGTCACGAATCGTGACAACGTGCAATGGCTGGTCGCCCAGAAGTGGCCGATTTATCTGTTCGATGCTGTCGTTCTGGATGAACTCTCCAGCTTTAAAAACTACAGCGCCCAGCGGACGCGGGCAGTCTACCGCCTCTGCCGAGAGGCAAAGCGGGTCATCGGCCTGACGGGCACGCCGGCTTCCAACGGGTTGATGGACCTCTGGTCCGAAATCGGCGTTCTGGACGGCGGACAGCGATTGGGGAAAAGCTTGAAGTGGTATCAGCAGTACTATTTCACGCCGGTGAGTTATTACCAGAATCATCCGAAAGACTGGAAGCTGAAGCCGGGAGCCGAAAAAGCGATTTATGCAGCCATCGGAGATATGACGATTTCGATGAAGGCAATGGACCATCTGCAGATGCCGGAGCTGATTTCTTCCGACTATCCCGTTTACATGGACGAGCGAGAGCGCCGGCAATATGAAACCCTGACGCAGGAGATGACGCTGAGATTAAAAGGCGGGGAAGTGACGGCGAAGAACGCCATGTCCTTAGGCACCAAGCTGATCCAGATGTCGAATGGCTTGGTTTACGGGACGGACGGAACGCCTATCATGATTCACAGCAGAAAAATAGAGGCTCTGGAAGATCTGATCGAAGCTGCCAACGGCAAGCCGGTTCTGGTGGTTTACAACTACAGGCATGATCTGCTGAGAATTTCTGCAATGCTCAGGGACAAAGGATATACACATGCACAATTGGACAGCAAAGAAAGTATCCGGGCATGGAACCGGGGAGAGCTGCAGGTTGGCCTGATCAACCCGCAATCCGCCGGGCACGGGCTCAATCTGCAGGAGGGCGGCAGCCGAATGATCTGGTACTCGCTCCCATGGTCGCTGGAGCATTACCAGCAGACCTGTGCCAGGCTCTGGCGGCAGGGCCAGAAAGAGAACACCGTGGTCATACAGCACATCATCACCGAGGGTACCATAGATAAGAGAATCATGGCTGTGTTGCAAAGAAAGAACAAAACACAAAACGCCCTGATTGACGCGGTCAAGGCAGAGTTGAAATCATGAGAGCCATGTACCGATATACAGACCGACATGTGCAGACCCTTTTGAATGCCGTGGTGATGCAGGCAGCGGAGGATTACAGAATGTATTCCGCCAAGCTGTTGAAGAGACCGGGGAGCAAGCAAGCTGCTGAGGAAAAAGAAATGATCAGAAGTTTCTTTCTCTCCCAGTATTTCGAGATGTATACCACGGCTGAAGGTGCATATATTTTGAAAAAGCTGGAGTCGGAAGAGCAGGAGATGCAACAGAATTATGAGAAAAGGAATCATATAAGCCTGTGCCTGTGTGAAATTTGGGAAAAAATACGCCTTGGTGACGGACCGGATCCCGATCAGCTGCAGGAGGCGCAGAATCTTGCAAAACAGCTCAAATCGTTTGAAAAGGAAGTGCCGGACGTGTGGCAGAATCTTTTCCGCCTCACGACAAAGGAGAAAGAAATCATCAGAATGCTGAAAAAATGGGAGAAAGAATATGGCGGTTCGTAATATCCAGGAATATCTGGAAGGTTATCTGAGAGCAAAAGAACAGATTTTGAATGAAAAAGACCATCTGGCTTCTCTTTATTCCATCGTGGATAACACAACAACCCATCTGAGCTTTACGGCAGGCAGAAATCCTTCCAAAGACAAGGGCAAGTTTGAAAATGCCATGATCGATATTGTTGCAGAAAAGCAGAAGACGGAAATACATATCCGGGATCTTGCTCTCCTGCAGGCAGAGATCGAAAATCTGATCAGCCATGTGGAGAATGAAAAAATGCAGCGGCTGTTGCGTTACAGATACGTGAATGGCATGAAATTTGAGGAAATTGCCGATGAAATAGAACTAAGTCTGCCGAGGACATATTCACTTCATCGGGAAGCACTGCAAGAAGCACAGATTCTGTTTGATTCTCTCGGGTGATAGTGTTTGATAGTCATTGATAGGAGATAATAGGCTTTCTTTATGATAGTATTACACTGGCAAAAACGTCAAAACAGCACAACCATGTCAGAGGGGAAACGGCAGCGTTTCCCCTTTTGACATTCGTGCTGGTTTTCCCTTGTCGCGCCGAACCCGCCTTTTGCTTCGCACACTCGCTACACGTCGTGTGCTTCGCGGTTGGGCTTTGGCGCGAGAATTTTGAAGGAGGGCTGTTATGGAAGATTACAGAATGGAACCTCCCGCATGGGATGATTTTATTCCGATCTGCCCGATATGCGGTGAAGAATGTGACACGGTCTATCTGGACATCGATGATGAAGTAGTCGGTTGTGATCAGTGCATTACGTTTGAAGATGCTTATGACTATCTCTACGAGGAAGAATACTGATGCCGACCTCATCCGTCAGCCCTAACGGGCTGCCACCGTCTCGCTGCGGCTCGGTCACGCCACGGCTCTGGCCTGCCACCGGCAGGTCATTCACTTCCGTGGCGCCGCTTCGCTACCCCACGGGGGGAAGGCTTAGGAGGAAAAAATTATGATTGCACGTTACACAAGCTTACGGGATGCGCCTTCTCCGAAAAAGGAGTATGTGCTGGATTATAGCAGCCTTTACGGAGGTGTCAATCTTTGGGATCCGGATTACCGGCTGAAGCCCAGCGAGAGCCCGGAGATGAAAAATCTCCTGTGGCGTAACGGTATGCTCTGTTCCCGAAAGGGGCAATTCTTTTTGAATAGCACTGCGTTAGGCCGGGGTTATGCAGCTTTTCCGCGTTTCTGGCATGGGTGTATTTTCGCCCATATCGGAGATGGCCTCTATTCATTCCGCATATTACCTTCCCCTCATGGGCAACGAAGTGTCGCCACGGTAGTGAATGAGATGCCGGTGGCATCTCAGAGCCGTGGCGTGACCGAGCCGCAGCGAGACGGGGGACCGTCGCTTGCGACGGTGGATGAGGTGTCTGCTGAGCTTTTATGTTCCAATATTCCGCCGGTAAGTGGGACCTTCTTCACCTACAGTGATAAGCTCTATTACAAGACCACCGGCGTGTATAAGGAGATTTCCGCAGAGTTGGTGAATGGGGAATGGAACTTCACGGCTGCAACGGTTTATCCCTATGAGCCGATCATTCTCATTAATGCATCACCGCAGTCAGGAGCAGGGGATTTGTATCAGCCGGAAAACCGGCTCAGTTCCCGAAAGACGGTTTGGTACAATGCCTCCAATGGGGTAAAAACCTATGTGCTGCCTGTGGTGGCAACGAGGATTACCTATGTGGAAGTGGACGGGGTCCAATTGACCACCGGTTGGAGCTATGACAGGGTGAACGGAAAAGTCATCTTCCAGGCAGCGCCACCGGTTACCGATCCACCTACAAATAACACGGTTCGCATCACCTATGAGCTTGCCAACCCGGTTGCACAAAAGGCAATCATGGATTGCCGGTATGCCGCTGTTTACGGCGGTACCGGTGAATTATGTGTGGTCATGGCAGGGAGCGAAGATCAACCGAATGCTTATTTCTGGAGCGGAAACTCCAACATCAAGATGGATGCAAGCTACTTCCCACTGGAACAAGTTCAACTCGCCAGTTCAACGGAAGAGCGCATCACAGGCTTTGGAAAGCAACAGGATAATTTGATCATTTTCAAAGAAGGCTCGGTTGGCAAAACCACACTTGGCACGCAGGTGATTAACGACCGAATATTCATCGACCTGCCCTATATCCCGATCAATGCCAGCATCGGTTGTGATCTACCTTGGTCGATTCAGCTTGTGGAGAACAATTTGGTTTTCGCCAACCGCACCGGCATCTATACGCTGCTGGATACGACCGCTGCCAATGAAAACAACATTGTCAGCATCAGCAGAAAGATAAACGGTAGTGACGAACGTCATGGTTATCTTAAGAATATTGCCGGAGTGGATGAAGATGTTGTTTGCTTCATTGATGATGGCACCAGTTATTATCTCACAATGGATGGCATTACCTGGGCATGGAATTATGAACTCTCCGGGTGGAAAGATCCCTCCTGGTTTTATCTCACCAATACAAATGCAGTGGCGCTGATTTGCGAGGATGGTAATATCTTCCACATCGATGAGCAGGGAAGATTGACAGGACTGCAGACAATTTATAATGACTATGGAAATCCGATTGAAAGACTGTTCCGTTTCCCAACCATGAATTTCGGCAGCTATGACAACCGGAAAAATGTGAATTCCGTCATCGTGACGTTGAGAGCCTATGAGCTGGAAAACACGGAGCTCTGGTATCTCACAGATTATGAGACTAGGAAAGACCTGACGAATCTGCAGGTGGTCGCCGATGCAGAATACGAAGCCAACCGCGTTGTCGGTACAAGGCCGGACAGCAGCAGAGTGCCTGCAGTATTCAGAAGACGGCCTATGTGCCGGAGAGTGCTGCATTTCACCATGAAGCTGATCAACAGCAATCTGAATGAGGATTTCGAGCTTGTAGGAGCGCAGATTTATTACAATATTCAAGGACGCCTCCGTTAAAACCTTCCCCTCATGGGGAAGGGGGACCGCGTAAGCGGTGGATGAGGTGTTTACCTTAATTTGCCTTCCCCACGCGGGGAAGGTGTCAGCCGAACAGGCTGACGGATGAGGTATTTTATGGAGGTAAATTATGGAAGAAAAGAATCTTGAAACGCTGGGCGGTTTGTGCAGCCATATGCTTTCCTCTCCGATGCCGCTGGCTGAGGATGTGAGAGAGGCTTTGATGCAGCTGTGTGTCAAACCGACATGTGCCGCTTATATTGTTTACGGCATGATACAAAAAGCCGCCAAGGGTGATACCTCAGCGGCGAAGTTTATTAAGGAGATAAATGGGGAAGGACCTTCTCTGGATGATTCCGGCATTTCTGATCTTCATTCCCTCAGCGATGTTGTGCTCTGCAGGCTTGCCGGGTTTACCCTGGAAAAGCTGCTGCAGAGTGAGGTGTGAAGGAAGCAGATAAACTGGAATTTGTCTTTATCCTTTGTTATTCAGATATTCCTCAAACTCTGCAGTTCTGCTCCAATACTTGATTCCCCAGTTTTCGAAGTTCCATTCATCCATATACGGATTGCATTCATAATCTACATAATAGATCATATCCTTCTGAACAACGAAGTTCGTAGGAAAATAGTCAATGTTAAGTCCTGCTTTCTTTGCCAGATAGGCCATTTCACGGACCTGAATCAGATATTTATCAACTGATATCCCGTCACGTATCAGTTCAAAAACAGTAGGTCCATCAATGTATTCCTTGACAATTCTTTCAGAAGCTTCGTCGATATCAAACATAGCCGGAATCCTTATTCCCACTGCCTTCAACCGTTCATAGTCATTTTTCTCAGCGTCGATCTTGTTTCCAAAGGAGTAATAGTCACAGGGTTCGTGATGGATCTGCTTTAAAACAGATTTCCTGCCGCAAGACATAGCAAGATAAGAGTATCCGCCTTTTCCATGACCCAAAAGTTGTATGATTTCATAATCAATGCCGTTTACACTGAGAGTTTTTTCCATTTTTTTCTCCTGTAAATCCCGAGTTGTCGAACTGATTATACCTCTAACCCTGAAATCCTGTAAAGGAGATTTTTATATGAATAACGATTTGCTTGCCGAGCTGGCTCGAAGGGAGCTGGCCCGGCGTTATTATTCCGAATATCTGGCTTATGCCTACGGAGACAGCTGGATCAGAACCAGGCTGTCTTCCTTTTTAGCCAAAAGAATTCAGAACTTTATTGAAACCGATACCGGCCACGCCTATGACATTCTCATCATCGAGTGCCCGCCGCAGCACGGCAAGAGCATGACGGTGAGCGAATCTCTGCCGAGCTGGTATCTGGGGAAACACCCGACAGAAAACATCATC
>JAFUGY010000066.1 GCA_017469115.1 Oscillospiraceae bacterium | reverse complement strand
TTTCATATTGCAGATTTTTGCAGGACAGTGTGACAAAAAGGACAAAACTCAATGTACGAGAGATATAGTACAGAGTTTTGCCGTTTTGTCCTGACGGGAAATATAAACAGAGCCCGCGTTCGGTTTGAACGCGGGCTTTCACAATTCAGTGAGAGAACGGATATTACGCCTTGATGGACGGGCGGTTGGCAGCTTTGCGGAGAGCGTTGAACTCTTCGAGGAGTTTTGCTTCAGCGTCCTTTTCAGCTTTCTTCTGCTCGGCAGACAGCTTTGCCAAACGGGCTTCTTCTGCTTTAGCGACATCAGCCTGCTTCTTGAGTTCTGCCTGGTAGGCTTCTTCGCCTTCTTCCATGCGGATCTTTTCCTCAGCAGAGATGTACTTGCGGCCTTCCGCTTTGGCGGCTGCTTTCTGGTCTTCCACAATGGCTTTGTGGTCCAGCTTGCCGAACTTCTCGACCTTCATGAAGAGGAAGATCAGGAAAATGCCGAGGTAGCACAGCGTTTCACCGCCGATGAACACCCATGGCATGGCAGCACGAAGGGCGCCGTTGGTCTGGAGAGTGGAGATGTCGTAATTGACGGCACTGAGCACAGCATTCAGCACACCGGTGGTGAGGCCCGTCATACCTGCAATGATGGCACCATAGATCGTCATGGAAAGACCGTCGGTACGGGAACCGTTCACGGCTTCCTGATGGTCAAGGATATCGGCCAGAAGAGCAAGAGACAGGTACATAGCCGGGGTGGAGCCGAGGGCCTTGACGACAAAGGAGATGATGACGACGACCCAGTTGGAGGGAGCCAGCATACCGATGACGCCGCCGATGGTGGCAACTACTGCGCCGCAGAGGATTGCCTTTGCCTTGCTGCCGAGCTTGTTGGCAAGAGGCAGGGCGATGACCATGCCGATGGCCGTCGGGATCGCGCCGATGATTGCCAGAGTGCCCTGCAGCTGACCGCCGTAGGAGACGGTGTAGTTGCCGTTGGCATCCGGGAACATTGCCGTGCAGAAGTAGTTCTGGGAGACATTCTTGATCATACCGCCGAACTGGTAGAGGAAGAAGAACACCATCATGATGATCCAGAACTTGTCGTGCAGGCAGATCTTTGCCTGAGCTCCGGTAGGCAGAGCTTTCTTTTCGTTGCCCTCGCTGCCGGCGGTTTCTTCGGTGACGCGCTCGCGGGTGAAGAAGTACTCAATCAGAACGCCGACAAAGGTGATGATGATCAGAGCAATGACAAATACCTTCCAGTGGTTCTGAGAGAGGCCAGCATCGTAGATGGCAGCGCCGCTTTCATCCACATAGTAGAGGATTTTGCCGGCGTCGTTTGTGACGGGAGTGCCCTTGCCGCTCATGTCGTAGACAAACAGAAGATTGAGGAAGAAGGGCAGTATCATGCTGGAAAGGCCCATGGCAGCCAGCATGGTGGCGTTGGAGATGGTTGCAAGCAGACCGCGGTCTTTGCTGTTACGGGTGGAAAGACTCACAAGGCCTGCGTGCGGGGTATAGTACATCGGATAGGCAAAAGCGAACCACAGGTTATAGCCGATCGCAATGCAGACGAGGGCGCCGGTGTGCCAGGAATCGTTCAGCGCATTATACGGACAGAAAACAAATAAAAACAGCAGGGCTATCAGGCTCAGCGGAACGGAGAGCAACAGAAGCTGACGTGCTTTACCGGCTTTGGAGACGTTGTTGTCCATCAATTTGCCGACGATGATATTGCCGATTACGACAAAAATCACCGAAATGACCGGCAGCCAGGTGAAGAAGCCCTTCGCCCAGGAATTGATGTGCAGCACGTCGGACATGTACTTGTTGAAATAGTTGGCCATCACGGAGTTGGCCAGCAATGCCAGAGTCGGCCCTACGAGATAGCCGATTGCCCCTTCAGGGAACAGGGTTACGTTGTTTTTCTTGATCAGGCTTGGCGGAAGTTTTTCGTAGAAGCCGGTCAGACCACCTTTTTTGCTCATAATGATCCTCCTTGAAAATGAAAAATTAAATGGTACACGGATAAGATTCAACAGAAACCGCGCCGTCATGAATCTGGATGTGAACCTGCTGCTGCCCTATGGGGAAAGTGCAGTCAAGCTCGCGGAAAAACTGTGTTTGCGGTTTGGCTTCATATGTTATACCGCCCGGAGTGAGCGGACGAATCCCGACAAAGTAACGTGCAAGCAGATAGATGGGGCTTGCTGCCCATGCGTGGCAAAGCGATTTGCCAAAGGGATCGCCGTACATTTCATACTGCTGTTCCAAAAGCCTGGATGGGTCGTATTCCTCCCAGAAGGTGACTGCACCGAGCCGGAGCATACCGCCCCAATAGGATTTGATTTCCTGCAAAACCTCTTTCAGATAGCCGAGACGGCACATGGCCTCCAACTCATAGAAACGGAAGTACGGCGTTTTAATGGCGGGAATTGCTTGATTGAAAAGCACCGATTCTGCAAGAAGTTTTTTGCGCGCATCGTCTGCAAGACCAAACAGAATGGCAAAAATGTTGGCATGGCGGGTGACATGGCGCTTTCCGGATGTAAAAGAATCGACATACGCCTGCTCCTCCTCATCCCAGAAAAAGCGGTCAATTTTATCCTGCAGTTCTTCACGGAGAGAACGGTAGTTTTGCTTTTCTTCCTCCGGGGCAAGCTCAGCCATCACTCGGCAACATTCGGCAAGCAGCATCTGCTCGGCACAAAGCGGCCCGTCACGGTCAAAATCTGCCCAATCGACAAATACCCAGTCCTGCTTGCGACCAACAAGAAAACCGTTTTCATCCCGTTGGGAAAGACAGAGCTCCATCAGAGATCGGGCTTTCGGATAAATGCTGCTGAGAAATTCCGTATCGCCGTAGCTCTCCCGATAGACGTCCAGGCTGATGATCCAGAGGAGAGAATAGTCCAGAATGGTGTTGACGTGTGTGGTCACCGGATCATTCCCGCGAAGAGCGAGAAGCGTGCGTTTTTCAATGTCGGCATCAGCCGTCAGATAGCGGTTGACAAACATGCTCTGATAAGCGTCACCGCCCCAGATCCACTTGTCGCGCTTGATCCCGTCGAGGAAGAAGCAGCCGGAACAGAGGGCAAACGTATGGGCCGAAACCGCAAAAATCCGATTCAGCTCTTCATCATCGCAAGTGAAAGAGGCACGCTGCGGAATGTCGGTATACTGGTGGATGGCGCGTACGGAATAATCCTTGGCCTGAACACCGGGCAGAAAGGCGTACCGCATTGCCTGCCGCGGAGTGAGATGTGTTGCTTCATCCGGGCGGCAAAAGTAATAACAATGCTCTGTGTCGAGAGCCTCTGCGCGGGATTCACCCAGATAAACGAGAGGGCAATCCGGCCCTTTTACCTCAAGGGCAGCGGTGAGCTCAGTTTCAAATGAATAGAGCACACCGGATTCCAGTTCTTTAATCGAAACGGGATCAAAAATTTTTTCAGCATAGACCCACTCGGACGGATCCCGCTCAACATCCATATAGTACCGGTTGCACGCTGCCGGAACAGGAGGAGATGCATAATCCTCCGCCATCCAGCTTTCATCGGAGTAAATCATGTCTCCGGAGATGAATACGGAAGGAACACAGCCGATGCAGCCAATGTGAATGGAGATTCTGTGGCGGCCGGGAGTGCAAAAGATGAGCGTACCGAAAGGATGCTTCTCTTCATCGAGCTGGACGTAGCCCACCGAACCCGTTACACCGGTGACGAAAAACGTGGTTTCCTCCGGCAGATCATAATTGTG
Source organism: Oscillospiraceae bacterium (assembly GCA_017469115.1). Classification (GTDB taxonomy): domain Bacteria; phylum Bacillota; class Clostridia; order Oscillospirales; family Oscillospiraceae; genus Limivicinus. The sequence goes on along the minus strand of JAFUGY010000066.1, from coordinate 22,477 downwards.
CCGAAATACAACACGGTTCCGGAAACCGTCACTTTTCCAGAAGGCCGGCCAGGGGCAGCCGCGTTCAACGCGGGAGAAATTCTGCTTCAGAGCATGATAGAGCTCAAAATCACCCGGATACCAGATCCAGTGCGGAGTGTTTACAGTCATATAATCGTTTATCCTTTGCAAATAACCTCAGCGGAAGCTTCCATACCGGAAGAGCGGGCTGTAACACGCACGACACCCGGAGCACCGGCGCACACAATTGCCTGTGCTTCCCCAAAATAGGTAGGAACCGTATCTCCCGCAAAATTGCCGCTGTAGCTGCAGCTTCCGTTTACAGTGCCCATCAGAGCACCATTTTCTGCCGAGATCGTGACGGTTTGTTTTTCCATGGGATTCGTCTCGCCGGCTTCATCTGTGCAGCGGATGCGGAAATATACCATTTCGCCGGGAGTACATTCTGCCTTTTCGGCTTCCAGACGAAGCTGTGTTTTGGGGCCGCAGGTACGAAGCACATCGCGTCCGATTTCGTTGCCGGAAGCATTATAGCTGACAGCAGTGAGCTCTCCTGCTTCATAGGCAGCGCGGAAAAGAACACGGCATTTTCCTTTGAGGCTCTTTTTGCCAACGCTTTTGCCGTTTACAAAAAGCTCTACGCTGTCACCGCGGGCATAAACTTCAATTTCCGTTTCCTGCCCATCGCATCCGTGCCAGGACCAGGATCGCATGGCGCGTGTGAGCTGCCATCCGGTCATCGTGGGCTTTTGCTTTTCATAGACCGGGTATACCGCAAGCTTCGGCCCCTTGTCAAGCTCAAAGGCGACACGGGTATAATCAGCCTCGGCGTATTCTTTGCCGGTCATATCAATGCGATTGGTGCCGCCGCGAACGCGATCTTCCGGCTTGCCGGACGTATAGTCGGCAAATTCCGGGCTGCTGTCGCCGCATTCTCCAATATAGTCCCATCCGGCCCATACAAAGTCACCGACAATCTGGGGCGTCGTTTTGGCAATCTCCCAGAAATCATAGGCATCACCGATCAGCGTCTCGGAACCGAGAATTAGGCGGTTGGGATATTTTTTTGCATCTTTTTTATACCGCCAATTGCCGTAGTTGTAGCCGGCGATGTCCATGGCGGCAAAGGCGTCCTTCGTCTTCCAGTCGCAAGGGGGAAGGGAAGCGCCGAACTTCATAAAATCTGTGCCCAGCTTTGCAGCAAGTGTATTGAAGAATTCAGATCCGACCGGCTTTTTCTTCGGCTTTTTCTCGGCTGCGCTTTCCGCTGCTTTCGCAGCGGCTTCTGCCTGCTTTTTGGCTTTATCATCACTGTAGACGCCGAGGCCGATGGAGCTGAGGAAATTAAAGAAAATGTTGATCCCGCAGGTGACGGGGCGGGTGGCATCAAGAGCGTGCAGATAATCGGTGAAGGATTGCTGCAGTGCAATGCCTTTCGGTTGGGCGCTTTCTGCCACTTCATTGCCGGTGGAATACATGATGACACAGGGATGGTTAAAGTCCTTCTCGACCATGTCCTTCAGATCCTGCTGCCACCAGTCGGTCACATAGGAGGCATAATCGTGCTCGGTCTTGTGCATATACCAGCAATCCACATACTCATCCATCATCAGCATGCCGAGCCTGTCACAGGCATCCAGCAGATATTTGGAAGCCGGATTGTGGGCGGAACGGATGGCATTGTAGCCGGCCTTCTGCAGAATGCGGACGCGGCGTTCTTCCACTTCGGGATAGGTGCAGGCACCGAGAATGCCGTTGTCGTGATGGATGCAGGCACCGCGAATTACCGTGCGCCGGCCGTTGATGGCAATGCCCTTGTCAGGCGTCCACGTCAGGGTGCGGATGCCGAAGTGCTCTTCCACCACATCTTCGCCGAAAGATACACGGACTGTATAGAGGTTCGGAGCTTCGGGTGACCAGAGTTTTGCATCGGGGATGGTAAGTTCCGTTGCGGCAGGCACGTCATTGCCGACTGTAAAAGTTGAGGCAGCCACGTGGGAAGTGCCATCCAGAATCTCAAGATGAACCGTACCCGGAGCGGAAGTATTCACCTCGACCTGAATTCGGGCAGGATTGATGGCAAGCGTGCGGATGCGAACACCGTTGAGAAGAATATGATCTTTTTTCCCGGCCCAAAGCCATACCGGTCGATAGATTCCCGTGCCGGAATACCAGCGGGAATTCGGCTGATCGGCATTGCGGGCAAGAACCGTCAGTTCGTTTTCACCGGGACGAAGGTGTGAAGTAAGGTCCACATAGAAGTTTGTATATCCATATGGGCGAAAGGCAAGCTTTTCCCCGTTGAGAGAAACCTCTGCGTTGTGATAAACACTTTCAAATTCCAGAACAAGCTTCTGACCTTCCAATTCGGCGGGAACGGAAAAAACTTTTTTATACTCGTAATCGCCGCCTTCAAACCAGCCGATATTCCCCTCACCGACGCTGGTGGGGATACGCCGCTCGGTGCGCATGGCATCGTGAGGAAGCGTAACATAGATGGCTTCTCCCTCACGGCTTAAAGGCCTGCAGGTCCAACCGGTGTTGAAATCATAGCGTTTCATCGAAAACCCCCGTTCTTAAAGAAATCCTGAAAAGGCAGAATAGTATGTCAAGTATACTATTGTTTATTAAATAAGTATAACAGAAGAAATCCGATTTGAAAATAAGAAGTTTCGCAATCCGTCCATTTTCTGGCGGGAAATGTATACAGAACCATTAAAAAAGCTGATCCCGATTATCAGGATCAGCTTTTGATAAACGCTATGCTATTTTATTTGTTTTTCTTTGCCGCTTTTTCACGGGCTGCGAGGCTCTGTGTTACAAAGTTGTCGGCCATGTCAATCCAGAAGGAGGAGTTTGTCTTTTTAAAACCCACGCCGAATCCGTGACCGACGTTTGCAAATGTGTGAAGCTCGGCATTTGTTTTTTCGCGGGCTGTTTGGTAAAGAACCCAGTTGTCTTCCGGGGCTCCGGTGGGATCGTCTGCTCCGGCAGCAATAAACAGCTCAGGGATCTTTTCGTTCTCAGTGACGAGACCCTCATAAACACCTTCATGCACAGGAGCGGGGTTTGGTCCGTACAGGAGAAAAGCAATGTCAAGGTCGCTGTTGACTGCATCAATTTCATCCGGGACATAGGTCGGATCATAGATGGTGGGCTGAATATCTCCGTAAAGATATTCAATTGCGCCGAGCACTGTTGCGGAACCGCCAGAGAAACCCGCAGCAAGGAGGTTGTTCATTGCACCGAAACCGAGCTTTTCGCCATAGAAACGGATATATCGGATGCTTCTCTGCATATCCATCCAGATATCTTCTGCGCAATAGGGATCTACACGGCGCTGAAGCAGAAAGCAGTTGTAACCTTTTTCGTTAAAGGCAGCGGCAATCGGGAATCCTTCTCCTTTGTTGTTGCGGGAAGAGTATCCGCCGCCTGCCACAATAATCAGATTGCCTTTGACATTGTTCTGGTCATCCAGAAGATATGGAACGATGTAAGGCTTCATATCAGCGTTATCATAAGATTTGCTTGTAAAAACAAGCTCATCCGGGTTTCCTTTGCAGGGCATGGATTTTCCCCAAATCGGCCAGACAACGTCAGCATAACTCTTTACCTGAACAAGATCTTTATGAAGTGTAACTATTTTATCCAGTGTACCTTTCTGACCGTCGGAAAGCTTGGCGGGATCCATATCACCCAACATATTGGATGCAGACAGATAAGCTTCATAACCTTCTATTTCGTAAGCGGAAGGAATGTTGCGGATAACGCGAAGGTTGTAGAGCTCTGCTTCAATCACTTTTTCATAGTAATCCGCATCTTCCGGTGCTGCCTCAACAGTCTTCAGAGGAACAGGGATCATGGATGTGCTGTCGCCCATTTCCGGGCATTTGCTTTTCAGGTAGGCGATAATGTCATCATTTGCTTTGATGCTTTCCGCCCAATCAACATGACCGATGTTGAACACGTGTTCCAGATGGTTTTCTTCACTGTAGTATTCCCGATAAATGTGTTCGATACCTAGCCCTGCCAGAAATTCATGAAGCTTTAAAGACTCTGCGTAGAGAACATCGTCATCCGGGGTCGTGAGGATATAAACTTCCGGAAATTCATCAGAATGAATGATGGAAAACAGGTCGGCATGGTTTACAATGTCTTCGTTGCCGAGAACCGCTTCACCGATTCTGTTTGCAATACTGGCGGATGTGGAACCGTCATCAACGTTCAGTTTCGCAGCAAGGGCGGGGATGTCTGAGCCGGGGCAGGTGAGAATGAAGCCTTTCACTTCAAAGGAAGGAATGGTGATCTGATAGTAGTCCTGAAGTTCTTTTGAGTTAAGAACAGCAGCCATCAGCGTTACAAAATATCCACCGGCGCTGTCACCGCTCATGAAAACATGCTCTCTGTCAAACCCGTATTCTTCTGCATGGGCATCAACCCAGAGAAGAACTGCATTCAGATCCTGCACAACATTGTCGAACCCACCATTCGACATGGTAGTATAGTTTGTGTTGACCACTGCGAAACCGTGCTCGGCATAGTAGCGGCTGTGCTTGGTGTTAATGTCTTTTACACCACCAATATAAGAACCTCCATGGACTTCAACAATAACGGGCTTCTTTTCACCGGAATCATCTGTACCGTGCAGGTTCATCATGTGAAACTTATTCCCGTCATCAATATAGGGAATATCCTTGATGAAGTCATCATCTTTTGACTTTGCCTGTGCCGTTGTGCTACCCAAAGCAAACATCGAAATCGTAAGGGCAAATGTCAGCAGCAAAGCCATCAATCTTTTTTTCATATACGAAACTACCTCTTTCCCTTTTTATTATTTCGCTGATTATCAGCAGTAAAAATAAAATAACAGGGAAGGAACAGAAAAATAAGGTTGAAAAATGACCTTATTATCAAAAATCGTGACATCCTTGTTGACAGATCCTCCCTTTCCGATTATTTTTGATAAAGAAGAAAGATGGAAAAGGCAGGTGAAAGCCCAAACATGAAGCACTTTGTCAAAACACTCTATGGAAAGCTGTCTCTGATTCTGCTTACGGTTCTGCTTTTTTCTGTCAGCGTTATCTGGTTTCATCGTGCTACAGTCGGGCAGTACAGCAGGCAACAACTGATTGCTGGGGCACAGCATGAGACGGCGGTACTCTCCACAGCCATCAATACTTCCTTCACCATTCTGGAAGAGAATCTTTTTTATCTGACTTCGAGCAACACTTATCTTCAGGAACCGCTCCGGCATACTTCTGAAAAAACATCAGATTCTGTAGAATATTGGGCATCCATTTCCCATATATGCCGGCAATTGGAAACTTTGAAGAGTATTTGCCCGTATATCCAGAATTTTTTCGTGTACTATCCGTCAATTGATCTCTTCCTGAATGACCGTGTCAATCCGGAGATGACTTCAGTGGTTCGAACTCTGAGTCAATCAGACAACCGGCAAATGGCAGAGAACTGGAATTCAGTATTGCTTCCATCCGGCACCTGCCTTTTGCGGATCTATCCCTCTGAACAGTATGTGCTGGGGGCATGGATTCGGATGGAAGATCTTTCACGCCTCTTCGCGGATGCTGCACCACAGCAAAATGATTCCGTGAATCAGACGTTTTTCTACAGTCTTTCCGGAGAAGCTTTTTCACCGGATGCTCCGTTCCCGGTGCTGGATACTTCGGAATTAAAGGGCATAGTGGAAAAGGAGAAGACTGTTATTGTGTCCAGTATGACGGAACATCCCGGTGTTTATCTTGTGAAGTTTCTCCCGGAGGAGATACATTCCTTTGGAAGAATTGGCAACACTTCTTTTGTTATTGTGTTGATTCTTCACCTGATTCTGTTCCTCTTTGTTCTGGTTGGCTTTTTTGCTTGGGTACTGCATCCAATGAGAACGCTTTCCGATGGCATTCAGCGAATCAGAAACGGAGAAAGAGACTATCGAATTCCGCCTGCACCGAGATTCAGCACGGAATTTCAGGAGATTCAACAGGAATTTAACGCTATGATGGATGAAACGCAGCAAATGCATATTCAGATGTACGAACAACAGATTCAACAGGATGAAGTGAAGCTTCGGTATCTTAGCCAGCAAATCCAGCCTCATTTCATTCTGAACTCCTTGAATACATTGTATTCCTACATTGGGCGGGATGATGATCTTTCTAAAAAGATTATCCGCCTGCTGACACAATATTACCGTTACATTATCAACATTGAATCTCAATATGTGGAAATCAGAGAGGAAATGGATCATCTGGACCACTATCTGGCCTTCCAGAAGGTTCGTTATGCTGATCGTCTTCAATATACGATTGACTGTGATGACGCCGTTTGCAGAGTACCGATTCCGCCTCTTCTTCTAGAAAGTTTTGTCGGGAATATCCTGAAGCACGGACAGGATGAAGAGGATCTGATTCAAATTCGCATCTCTGCATTGCTTTTTGAACCGGATACGGTGAGAATTCTGATTGCAGACCACGGCAGCGGATTCCCCGGAGAAATTCTGGATGCGCTAAAGGTGTTTCAGGAAACCGGGATCAAGGACGATCTTCTCGGCATCGGGATCTGTAATTCAATTGACAGGCTGAAGCTGATTTATGATACCAATGCCTGCATTTCGTTTTATAACGCCGAGGAGCATGGCGCAGTAGTAGAGATTGTCATTCATCTGCCGAGTGCTGTTGTAAAACAAGAGGGGGTGACCTTACATGAAACCAATTGAAGTGCTGATGCTCGATGATGAAATCTTTTCGATAGAAGTCTTACAGGAAGAAGTTCTTTGGGAGAAATACAGTATTACATCTGCTGCCTGTGTTTCGTCAGTACGGGAGGCAAAGAACTATCTTCAGAAACACTCAGTGAATATTTTAATTTGTGATATTGAAATGCCAGGAGAAACAGGACTCGATATGGTGGAATGGGCAACTGAGTACACCCGTTTCAGCGCAGAACCAATGGTGTGCATTATGTTAACGTGCCATCCCAAGTATGAGTATCTCCGCAAGGCTATGCAACTGGGATGTATGGATTATCTGCTGAAACCAGTTGATCTGGATGATCTCGGCCGCAGCTTGGAAAAAGCGGTTTCGTTCATCCAACAGAGAAGGCTTCAGAACAAACAGGAGTCTCCGAATGTAGAAGTGCATAAAGGAGAAGATCTGCTGCAGGATAAGGTATTTCCTTTCGTTGAAAGTCATCTGGAGGAGCAGTTTTCCGTTTCGGATATTGCGGATTATGTTGCACTGAACCCCCAGTATCTGATGCGGCTTTTTAAAAAAGAAACAGGACTTTCTATTTTGGAATATGTTACCCAGAAACGAATTGAGCGTGCCAAAGAGTTGCTGATGAAAACCGACTGGTCTTTGACAGTTATTGCAGAGAAAGTGGGTTATTTGAACTACACATATTTTATGAAGGTGTTTAAAGCGCAGGAATCTCTTACTCCTGGTGAATATCGCAAACGTTACTCCTGATCACGAATGAAGGAGATTGATATGAGAGTGAAGCAAAAAGAACAACAGCTTTTTTGTGCGCTCATTATTCTGTTGACGCTCGGCATGGTTGCTGCAGGATGCTCTCAAAAAGGAATCAAAGGAGCAGATACATTGGAACCTCCCTATGAAGTCTTCATTGAAAATCTGACTCTTGGGGAAGATATGCCTGATTTGAAGGCGGTGGAAGAGGCAGTCAACAAAATTACGATTCCGGCAATCAATTGCAAAATCAGAATCATCAATATACCGATAGCAAATCAGAAATCCGCAATACGTCTGATGAGAGCACAAAAGGAACGGATTGATCTGGTCAACACAGGAAGAACGGATACCCTTGCAGATATGGTTAAGGATCAGCTTCTTTTGCCTCTCGATGAATTGCTGGAGCAAGAGGGGAAGACGCTTCTTCGGATGAATGATGATCTTCTGGATGCCTGCCGTGTCAACGAAAAAATCTATGCCATTCCGGCAACTTCTTATATCAGCAAATCGGTTGGATTTGTTTATAATGCGGAAATGGCAGAAGAATACGGAATATTGATGGCCCCACACCCAAATGCGGAAGAGTTGGAAAAGATTGCCGAAGTTTTACAAGGGCATGGAAAGTATTTAATTTTTCCAAGTGACAGATTTGATTCTGCGCGTCTTTTCACCACGTTATATCCAGAGTTTTTTTCGCTTTCCGGCAATCTTTATGAGGGAATTCTCTCCGGAAAAGAAAACGATTATCTGGTCAGAAATCCCTATGCTACGGAAGAATACAAAGAGTACTGTCAAAGAATTCGCAGCTGGGTCGAAAAGGGATGGATTCCGGATCAGTTCCTTTTCTCAGGCCTGAACGGAACAGACAGCTTTGTACGGGGCGATAAGTTTATGACCTGGTCCGGGGTGAGCCCTATGGAGTTTGCGCTCCAATCCAAAGGATATCCGTTCAGAATCGGCATGGTTGCAACAGGGGAAGCCGGGATTACCACACAGATGGTTCAGGAGAACGGCTGGGGTATTTCCTCTTCTTCCGAAAATCCTGAGAAAGCAATGCAGATGCTGAATTTTATGTATGAAAATGCTGACGTTGCTAACCTCCTGATGAATGGGATAGAAGGAAAAGAATATCGGAAAGTCAGTGAACATATCATTACCTATCCGGAGGGACAATCTTCCGGTGACTTAAAATATCGGAGAGACTTTACAGTTTTCGGAGATTATCGAAAGATTTACCAATGGGAGCCGATGACGGAAGAGGATTATCAAAATTCCCGTGTTTTTTACGAATCAGATTATTCCGTTAGTCCGTATTTTGGATATATTTTTGATAATCGCACGGTTACGAAAGAGTCTGATGCGGTTGTCGAAGTTCTTGAAGATTATCTTCCAGCGTTGGAATGCGGCCTCCTTTCAGATGTACCTGCAGCTATAGATTTGCTGAATCAGAAGCTTAAAGAAGCCGGGATTGAACGGATTCTTGCAGAAAACCAAAGGCAGCTGGACGTATGGTTGAACAGGGAGATGTCATAATTGTTGATGTTTCAGTCATGATTGTATCGTGCTTTTTTGCACGACTGTGATAAAATAAAAATACAATCTCTGCAGTGTGCAGAAATAAAAACCATAAAAGGAGAAAAACAATGAAAAAATTCCTGGCAATCATGATGTCCCTCGCACTGGTGCTGGCATTCGGCGCAATGGCATTTGCAGCAACCGAAGCTGATCTGGCAGAACCCGAGTTCGATCCGAATCCCGACTATGACATGTGGACGGTTGTTGAGTTCTCCATCGAGAGCATCGGCGTGGAAGACATGCCCGTAACCGTATCCGCGAAGGAAGACCTCAGCGAGTTCTACCTCGAGTGCAACTTCTACGGCGACGACCAGATGACCCGCACCACTTATAACAAGGATGCAGCAGAAGGCGAGCAGTTTGAAGTCCTCGAAGACAAGACCGGCTTCATGAAGGGCGACACCCCGACCGTTCTCCAGATGGCAATTGATCAGGATCTGTGGGTAAAGCTCGGTGCAGCAGAAGGTGCCACTGAGGCAGACCTCCCGGCAGAGCCCGAGTTCGACCCGAACGAAGACTATGCATTCTACACGGTTGTTGAGTTCTCCATCGAGAGCATCGGCGTGGAAGACATTCCTGTAACCGTCTCCGCAAATCAAGACTTCACCGAGTTCTATCTTGAGTGCAACTTCTACGGTCACGACCAGATGACCCGCACCAGCTACGACAAGGATGCAGCAGAAGGCGAGCAGTTTGAAGTTCTGGAAGACAAGACCGGCTTCATGAAGGGTGATACCCCGACCGTTCTCCAGATGGCTCTTGATCAGGATATCTGGGTTCCCGTTGCATAAAACATTCTTCTATATTTTAATTCCGATTGAAAGAAAGCCCACACGACAAGTGTGGGTCATTCTTTTTCGAGAAATGTGTAATAAAAACAGAAATGCCGCGTATTCGAAGAAAAGCCATGGTTTTTTAAGGCAAAATATGGTATTCTGTTGCAAAAGATCTTCGTCAGAATGGCGAAAGGCACATTCAGATAGAATGGAGTGCAGAAATGGAAGCGTTGACGTTACATGTTGCAGTGGCGGAGGATGAGAAGGCAAGCCGCCGGAAAATTGTGGAGTATCTCCAGAACTATCAGAACGCCGGGACGGTGCGATTTGAAATATCGGAATTTGAGGACGGGGAAGATCTCGTCAACAGCTATCAGCCCGTCTACGATATTATTTTTTTGGATATTGAGATGCCAAAGCTTGACGGCATGAAAGCTGCGGAATATATTCGGCAAAAAGACGAGCATGTGATCCTGGTTTTTATCACGAATGTGGCGCGGTATGCCGTGAAGGGATATGAAGTGCAGGCGTTGGATTATATTCTCAAGCCGGTGAGTTATGAGTCGTTTTCTGCAAAGCTGGACCGCGTTGTCAAAATGGCCGCACGCAGAGAGGAAAAAAGCATCGTCATCAACACGGGATCTGATCTCAGAAAAGTGCCTGTTTCACATATTCTGTATGTGGAAGTTCTCCGCCATCAGGTGGTCTATCATTTGGAAGAGGGAGAGGTTGTGCTTCGAGGATCTCTGAAAGATGCGGAAGATCTGCTCAATGGGTGCGGATTTGAAAAATGCAACAGCTGCTATCTTGTGAATCTCCGGCATGTCCGGGGAATCCGGGACGGAAATGCGTTGGTGGGCAGTGACGAATTGCAGATCAGCCGGGCGAGGAAGAAGCCGTTTTTGCAGGCGCTTACAGCTTATATTGCAAGTGTATAAGAGGAAAAGAGATATGTTTTTTTCTCAACTCTTTACCGGGCTCGGCGGCCTTTCCTATTGCCTGGAAATGCTCGGAGCCGGTATGCTGTTTTTCTTTTTTCTGAACAAGAGGAAGCGGTTCTGGCTTCGCCTTGCCGGCTGCCTTGTGGCTCTGTTCTGTTGTGCCAGATGGGTTTATCCGTTTTTCCCGGAAGGTCAGCTGTGGATCAGCAGCGTCTGGTATGGGCTGGTGTATCTGCTGATGATTGTTGCCGGCTGGTTCTGCTGCGATCTTTCTTTTGAGGATGCGGTTTACTGTGCATCTTGCAGCTATCTTGTTCAGCATCTTGCTTCTTCCTCCTATATTTTGCTGGCATTCAAAGGGAGCATTCCTACCTGGAGCGGGCCACTCTATTACGGCACGTTTGTTTTCGTGTACCTGTTTGTTCTGGTGACGTTCGCAAGGCTTCTCCCGGAAGACGGGAAATTTGATGTGAGCCGGATAACAGCGATCGTAACAGCTATCCTGGCACTTGCAATCACATTGATTCTCAGCACATATGTTAAAACAACAGCTCCGCTTCTCGGAGATGCGGCGGCAAACCATGAATATACCAAGCTCCTGAGAGGAAGCCAGATTTATGCCGTTGCGATCTGCCTGGTTTTTCTCCTTCTGCAGGTGATACAAAGAAGAGAATTGCGCGCTCAGAAAAAGATGGAACAGAATCTCCGAATCTGGGAACAGCGAAAACTGCAGTATGAGTTATCAAAAGAGAATATTGATCTGATCAACCGGAAAGTTCATGATCTGAAACATCAGATTGCCGCCCTTGCACAGTCAGAGGGAGACGGTGAACGAAAAAAGAACTTTGTTTCGGAAGTGCAGGACATGATTGAGGTGTATGACCGTGATGCCGACACGGGTAACGAAGCACTCGACACACTCTTGATGGAAAAAGGCCTTTATTGCCGCCTGCATGGGATTGAATGGACATGCGTAGCGGATGGTACGATCCTGCAGTTTATTGATGTGGTGGATCTTTATACCATGATGGGGAATGCGCTGGACAATGCAATCGAAGGCACGGAAAAATGCGGGGAGGGGTGCTGGAAGACGGTTTCCGTTCGTATTTGGAAAAAAGAGTTGTTTTCTGTTGTTCAGGTGGAAAACACTTACCCGGGTGAGGTTCATCTGGAGAACGGATTGCCGATTACCAGCAAAGCGGATGCATCGAATCACGGTTTCGGGCTTCGCAGCATTCAGAACGTTGCCAAAAAATATGATGGCACGATAGATATTAAAACAGAAGAGCAGCGTTTTATTTTAACGATTTTGATTCCTGTATCATAAGAAATCCAAAACGGATTATGCCTCAAAAATGACCGATTTGCCCATTGCTGTTGCATGGGCAAATTTTATTTTGTATAAAGAATACAGCGTTTTTAATTTTAACTTGTGAAAGGACTTTACTTATGGAGACCAAAAAGCGCATGAGTAACAAAGCCTTCGGCAGAATCTGGTATACCATCCTTGCAATTCTGCTGATTGCGGCTCTGGTGGCAAATTATTTTGCCATGAAGTATTCCACCATTATTACCCGTTCCCTCGGGCATACCACGACAAAGGTTGTCACTACCGCAGACTCCGGCGGAGATAACCAGTATTTCAAAAGTGATTATGCAAATCACGATGAGCTTGTTGCACATCAGACGGAGTTCAGCCGCCAGCTTGTGGCGGAAGGCGTTGTGCTGATGCGTAATGAGGGCAACGTTCTTCCTCTAGAGAGCGGAAAGAAGATCAGCCTCTTCGGCATCGGCTCTGCGAAGTTCCTTTACGGCGGTCTCGGCTCAGGGGCTATTGACACATCCAAATGCATGAGCCTCAAGGATGCTCTGGAAGCAGAAGGCTTTCAGGTAAACCCGACGCTCTATAAGCTTTATACCGATTCCAAAGCAAAAGTTGGTAAGGAAGAAGCACCTTCCGCTTATATGAAATCTGCAGAAGCCTCCATCAAGGAATACGGTGATGCAGCAGTGATTGTGATTTCCCGTAACGGAGCGGAAGCACAGGATATGAAGGTGGAGCTCCTCTCTCTGACAGCGGAAGAGAAGGAACTTGTGGAGTATGTCAACGACAAGTTTGATGATGTGGTCGTTCTCCTGAACACTCCGAATGCCATCGAAATGGGCTGGATGGAGTCTCCTGACCTGGCCAACATCAAAGGCTGCCTGTGGGTCGGCTATCCCGGGCAGGAAGGCATTTCTTCCATCGCAAAGGTTCTCACCGGTGAATTCAACCCCTCCGGCCGCCTGGTAGACACGTATGCCTACGATGCTCTGAGTGCCCCTGCATCCCAGATTTTCGACTACGGTGAATTCACAAACACCAACAACGAAAAAGGCCCGAAAAATGCATTTACCATTTACGGCGAGAGCATTTATATCGGATACCGTTATTATGAAACACGTTATGAAGACACCGTTCTCGGCCTAGGAAATGCCGGCGATTACAAGTACACCGAGCAGGTCCAGTTCCCCTTCGGTTACGGCTTGAGCTATACCGATTTCTCCTACAGCGATTATTCTCTCACGGAAAATGCAGATTCCTTTACAGCACAGGTCACCGTTACCAACAACGGCTCCGTTGCAGGCAAGGATGTAGTGGAGATCTATATGCAGTCTCCTTATACCGAATATGACCGCAAGAACCTTGTTGAAAAGTCTGCTGTAGAGCTCTGCGGCTTTGCCAAAACAAGCGAGATTGCACCGGGAGCAAGCGAGACTGTCAGCATTACCATCCCGAAGGAAACGCTTCGCGCTTACGACTATACCAATGCCAGAACCTACATCGTAGATGACGGAACCTACTACTTTGCCATCGGCAGCAATGCACATACTGCTTTGAATAACATTCTGGCAGCAAAGGGATTCTCTGTTTCCGATGGAATGGATGCCGAAGGCGATGCATCTCTTGTCGGCACCTATGAGCAGAAGGAATTTGATGACAAGACCTATGCAAAAGATTCTGCCACCGGCACGGAGATCACCAACCGCTTTGACAACGGCAGCTATACTTATTATCAACCGGATTATGTTTACCTTACTCGCAATGACTGGACGGGAACCTGGCCCCAGAAGGTAGGCGAACCCAACAAGAAGGGCCTCTATCAGACGGAAGCCACGGAAGACTTTATTGCCATCAGCCAGAGGGATATCTTTGCAGAAGATCCTGACGCTGTGATGCCGACAACCGGTTCCGGCCAGAACATCAACCTCATCACCATGCGCGGCAAAGCATGGGACGACGAAGGCTGGGATGCCATTCTTGACTGCCTGACAGTGCCGGAGATGGTGGAAATGGTGCGCCTCGGCGGATGGCAGACCATGGCAATCAACAGCATCAGCAAGCCGATGTCCAGCGATCAGGACGGCCCTGCCGGCATCTCCGGTGAGCTGATCATGAGCAACGTGGATACCATGGGTTATCCGAACCAGGAAATGCTTGCAGCAACCTGGAATGCAGAACTCGGTCTGGAATTCGGCCGCTGCATCGGTGAAGACGGCCTGAGTGTGGATGTTCAGGGCTGGTATGCTCCCGGTGCCGGAACACACAGAACCCCGATCGGCGGGCGCAACTTTGAATACTATTCGGAAGACGGTTATCTCGCAGGCGTTATCTGTGCAGCCGAAGTGGAAGGCGCACAGAGCAAGGGAATGTACTGCTATCTGAAGCACCTCGTTCTCAACGATCAGGAACAGCGCCGTTACGGCATTTCCACCTTTGTGACAGAGCAGGCACTTCGTGAGCTCTATCTCACCCCATTTGAAATGGCAGTGAAAGAATCGGATTGCCGCGGCATGATGGCAGCCTTCAACGGCATCGGCGGTATCTGGTGCGGCGCAAACAAGGCCCTTCTGACCGACGTGCTCACCAACGAATGGGGCTTCCACGGCATTGTTGTGACGGACTATGCATCTGCCAATGAAGGCTACATGTTCATTGATGCAGGATTGCAGGCAGGCTCCGACCTCTGGCTGAATACCGACTCCGAAGTATTTAAGATGGACGGCGCAGCCAACAGCCCGACATTGGTGAATGCTCTGCGTAATGCTTCCCACGACATTCTGTACACCGTTGTGAACAGCTCTGCTATGAACGGGATTGATGAGAATGTGAAGGTCGTAAAAGTGATGCCGCAGTGGCAGACCTGGCTGATTGCCCTCGATGTGGTGCTGGCAGTGGTGATCCTCGGCGGAGCAATCCTCGTTACAAGAAGAATCAAAAAGAACAAGTAAAGACTGTTGATCAAAAAATAAAGCTCCTATAAAGCAGGACAAAAAGGACAAAATTCCCAAAGAGCAATCCGAACGGAATTTTGTCCTTTTGTCCTGCTGTCTCTTCTTTAGAGAGGAAAGCGGCAGCTACCTGTCGTGATCTGCGCTTTTTTTAGCGGGAACACAACTTGCAAACATGGCGCGTGCCTGATATGATGAAGATAAGAATTCTTCGCAACAAGAACAAAGAATAGAAAAAGTGAAAACAGGAGGACTACTGAAGATGAAGAAACTGTTTGCATGGCTGCTGATTACGGCTCTGTGCCTTGGCCTTGCGCCGGCGGCTTTTGCAAGTGACACCGCATTGCCCGCTTTTGAAGGAAAGCCCCGCCTTCTTGTAACGCAGGACGGAGAAGTGGACGATATGAATTCCCTGATCCATAACCAGCTTTATGCCAATGAGTTTGATCTGGAAGGCATTGTCCAGACCAGTTCCAAACTCCACTGGAGCGGGGACGGAACCACCGAACCCTATCGCTGGATGGGCACGGAATGGATGGATGAGTTTCTGGATGCTTATGCGGAAGTCTATCCCAACCTGATCGTCCATGATCCGGACTATCCCACCCCGGATTCTCTCAGGGAGATTACCAAAATCGGCAACATCAAGCTAGAAGCAGAGATGACAGAAATTACAGAGGGTTCCGAATTGATCAAGGAAAGAATCCTGACAGAGGATCCCCGGCCGCTGTTTATTGAAATCGGCGGAGGCGCAAACACGGTTGCCCGTGCGCTGCTTTCCATCGCGGAAGAATACGGTGCTTCGGAAGAGTGGGAGGCACTCTATCAGAGAATCTGTGAAAATGTGATTCTCACTGCCTGGGGCATGCAGGATAGCTGCTATAAAGATTATATTCAGGTGAACTGGCCGGAAATGCGCATGGTGGATGTTTCGGCTTCTACACTTGCGTACGGATACCGCTGGGCGAATGTAGAAGAACTCTCAGAGGAATCCGTTGAAAAAATGAGCAGTGCCTGGATGGAGGAACACCTTGAGAAAAACCACGGTGCGCTGATGGATCACTATGTCACCTGGGGTGACGGCACCTATCTCATCGGAGAAGATGATCCTGACCAGTACGGAGCAAATGAGGCTCTGCTGGGGGATGAAACCTCCTGGGTAGGCCATGCCTATGAGCGGTATGACTTTCTTTCCGAAGGCGATTCTCCGGCCTGGTTCCTTGTAATTCCGAATGGCCTGCGCAATATCGAAGATCTCGCTTACGGCGGATGGAACGGACGCTATGCCCTGAAAAAGAATAAGAATAACGAGCCCTATCGCCTCTATCAGGCAGCAAAGGGAAATGAAAGGGGAATCGCAGCATGGATTGCTGCCATTCAAAGCGATTTTGCCATGCGGGCTGACTGGTGCGTCGCTTCCACTTATGAAGAGGCAAACCATCTGCCCACGGTGTCCGTGCTGGAGGGCACTGACCTGACTGCAGCTCCGGGAGAAACTGTAACGCTGCACGCTGCGGCTACGGATCCGGATGGAGATCACATGGCCTTCCTCTGGTATCACTACCCGCTGGGAGACACCTATGAAGAGGCAAAGGATGAGGACAAGAATCCCGTAGCGGTGATGGTTGCTGTACAGGGCGAAGCTTTCGATACAGCGGAATTTACTGTACCGTCTGATGCAAAGCCAGGGGACACCCTGCACGTCATTCTGGAATGTGTAGACGGCGGAGGAACCAACCCCAGAGCCTACCAGAGGGTGATTATTACGGTGGTGTAAGCAGACATATTCCCGAAATTTCAGGAATAACCTGAATAACAGGAAAAAATAAAAGGAAAAATATTGACACGGTGTCAGAATGATGTTATAGTGTGTTCTGACATCGTGTCAATTTAATTTAGAGGAGGACTCGGGCATGAAAAAAGACTTTGCTTTGTTGCTGACGTTGCTGCTCGTTTTTGCACTTGCAGGTCAGATCGCTGCATCGGCGGAAGAAAACGCACCTGTTGTATATTTCACTGCAGATATTTCACCGGAAGGATTGCAGGCAGTTTATGATGCTTTGAACTGGGCCCCTGCCGGGAAGCTTGCCGTAAAGGTCTCCACCGGCGAGCCACCTGCCAGCAATTATCTCCGTGCAGAGCTGATCGGACCTCTGGTTCAGGGGCTGAACGGCACGATTGTAGAGTGCAACACTGCCTACGGCGGATCCCGTTCCAGCACAGCCATGCATAAACAGGTGGCGGAAGATCACGGCTTCACGTCTTTTGCTGACTTTGATCTGATGGATGAGGAAGGCGAGATCCGGTGGCCGGTGACGGACGGAAAGCGTTTGGAGTACGCAATTGTCGGCAGCCACGCGGAAAACTACAGTGATTTTCTGGTCCTGTCTCACTTCAAAGGCCATGCGATGGCAGGGTTCGGCGGTGCTATCAAGAATGTAGCCATAGGCATGTCATCACCCAGCGGCAAAGTCTATGTCCACTCCGCGGGAACACGGACAACCGGCAGCATTATGCACAGCGATCAGGATGCATGGCTGGAAGCCATGGCGGAAATGGTTTCCGCAGTACGTGACCATGTTGGCACAGAACATATGATTTATATCAATGTCATGAATCGCTTGAGCGTTGACTGTGACTGTGACGGGCATCCTGCCGAACCGGATATCCACGACATCGGTATCCTGGCATCCACAGATCCTGTGGCATTGGATCAGGCCTGCATTGATCTCGTCTGGCAGGCGGAAGGCAATGAATCTTTGATCCGCCGCATTGAGTCACGTGACGGTTTGCATACTCTGGAATATGCCGAACAGATCGGCCTTGGCAGCAGAAGTTATACTCTGGTGAATCTTGATAATGGAAAGTAAAGGAGAAAACATATGAAAAAATTAGTCGCTTATTTTTCTGCCAGCGGCAGTACAAAAAAGCTGGCACAAACGCTTGCCACTGCAGCGGATGCGGGGCTGTATGAAATCAAGCCTGCCGTGGCTTATACCCGTAAAGACCTGAACTGGATGGACAAGAAGGCGCGCACTACGGTGGAGATGCAGGATCCGAACTGCCGCCCGGAGCTTGCTGACGGCGATGTACCGGTGGCAGAAGCCGATGTGATCTTTTTGGGATTCCCCGTCTGGTGGTACCGCGAGCCAAGCATAATTGACAGCTTTCTGGATGCCTATGACTTTTCCGGCAAGACGGTTGTCCCCTTCTTCACTTCCGGCGGCAGTCAGCTCGGGGAAGGGCAGGGGCGCATCGAAACACTGGCAAAAGGAGCAACGGTTCTCAGCGGAAAGCGTTTTTCCGCAAGAGCATCCGAACAGGAACTCAAAGGCTGGATCTCCGGCCTTCACTTGCAGTAAAGGAGAATCATAGGAGGATAGTGCCATGCAAAACAGAAAGCAATATGATTTCCGAAAGATCATTGACGGATGCATGCTTGTCCTCCTGCTATGCCTGATGGCATTTCAGGTCACGGGAGAAGAAAACCACGAGTGGATAGGAATCTTCATGGTGCTGACCGTGGTGATCCACCAGATTTTAAATCGAAAGTGGTACGCAGCCCTTTTCAAAGGGAAGTACAACCCATATCGGAGCGTTACCGCCGGGATCAATCTGCTGCTGATGGCTGCTATGGCTCTGACGGCTTTTTCCGGGATGACAATGAGCGGATATGCAGTCCCGTTTCTTTACTGGGCAAAAGGCGTCTTCGTGGTACGGCCGATGCATCTGGCCATGAGCCACTGGACGTTTCTTCTGATGGGGCTGCACCTCGGCCTCCATGTGCCGCTGATGCTGGGAAAGCTGAAGATGAAAGAAAGCATAGGAACTGCGGCAACGATTCTCTTCGCCGTGGTCGGCGGCATCGGTTTTTGGCTTTTCCTGAAAAACGGGATACCGAGTTATCTCTTTTTCCGCGTACCCTTTGCCTTTTTTGACTATGAGAAGGCAGCCTGGCTTGTGTTTCTGGAAAATCTGCTCATGCTGTTCTTCTGGGTGTTTGTCGGGGCACAGATTGCTGTTTTGTGCCTGAAAAAGAAGAATGCTTCAAAACAGAAGAGCGCTCTCGTGATCGGCAGCATTGTTGCTGCAGCAGTGCTTGGATTTGCTCTTCACATGGCTTTCCTGTGAAAGAGTGGCTGGATGTCAACGGCCTGGAACATCACGATTGAGTGAAGGAATAAACATTTGAGAGGAAACAACAATGCCGAAAGGATCTGCAGAACTGACCAGAGCCCGGAAGGAGGAGATTATTGCCGCCTGCCGGGAGCTCTATGAGACCAGAAGCTTTAAAGATATTACCCTGAAGGAGATCGGGCAGCTGACCTCCTTTACCCGTA
Source organism: Oscillospiraceae bacterium (assembly GCA_017469115.1). Taxonomy (GTDB): domain Bacteria; phylum Bacillota; class Clostridia; order Oscillospirales; family Oscillospiraceae; genus Limivicinus. Next base: position 3,089 of record JAFUGY010000066.1, on the reverse strand, counting down.
CGTCGATTTACAATTATTTTGAGACGAAGGAAGAGATCTTTCTGGCGCTGTTTCAGCGGGAATATGAGCTTTTTGTAGAAGATCTCGATGCTCTTTGCAACCGAGAGGAAAAGCTGTCGATCGACGAACTGGCATCAGAACTCTCCCATGCGCTGGACAGACGCCCTCTCATGCTCAAGCTTCTGAGCATGAATCTCTACGATATGGAAGACAACTCCCGCATGGAGCGCCTGGTCGAATTCAAGATTGCCTATGGAGAGTCAAAAGAAGCGCTTGACCGCTGCCTTCAAAAATACTGCCCCGATCTCAATGAAGCTGGCAGACAGACATTTCTGTATGCTTTTCTGCCCTTTGTTTACGGGTTGTACCCCTATACTGTCGTGACAGAGAAACAGAAGCAGGCGATGAAAGAGGCCGAAATCTCTTACGTTTATATGAGCACATATGAAATGGCAGAAACTTTTATCCGCACCTTGCTTCAGGGTTTACTCTCATAGAAATATATTGTTATTTGGAGGGAATGAAAATGAGTAAAAAGATTACACAAACTGCCGGGCGGACGCAGCTCGGAGAATTTGCACCGATGTTTGCCCATCTCAACGATGATGTGCTGTTCGGCGAAGTCTGGAATGAAGAAGCCATCGATGTGAAGACCAAATGCATCATTACCGTGGTATCGCTGATGGCATCCGGCATTACCGATTCGTCCCTCGGGTACCATCTGCAGAATGCTAAAAACAACGGTGTCACAAAAGCAGAAATTGCTGCCATCATCACCCATGCCACCATGTATGTGGGCTGGCCGAAAGGGTGGGCGGTCTTCCGCATGGCAAAGGAGATCTGGAATGAGGCAGAACCTGCACTGACAGCAAAAGACGCCTATCAGAATACCATTTTCTTCCCAATCGGGGAGGAGAATCCTTACGGACAGTTTTTCATCGGGCAGAGCTATCTGGCTCCCGTATCCACCGAGCAGGTGCCGGTATTTAATGTGACCTTTGAACCGGGTTGCCGCAACAACTGGCATGTTCATCACGCTACTGCCGGCGGCGGGCAGATGCTGATCTGCGTCGGCGGTCGTGGTTGGTATCAGGAATGGGGGAAGGAACCCATTGAGATGACACCGGGTACGGTCGTCAATATTCCGGCCAACGTCAAGCACTGGCACGGCGCAGCAGCTGACAGCTGGTTTTCGCATCTCGCTATTGAAGTCGGCGGAGAAAATGCATCCAATGAATGGCTTGAGCCGGTCTCTGAGGAGGATTACAAAAACCTTTAATCATGTAACGGATGGTACCTGTTCAGATGCCATGTGGAAGATGATAAGCTATTAATTCTGATTCAGGAACAGCAGGACAAAAGGACAAAATTCCGAAGACGGAAAACGTCTTATAAAAAGGAATATTGTTCTTTTTGTCCTGCTGATTGTATAGACGAAAAAGACCGGTTGCAGTATAATTAATTGGAAAACACTCAAGATACGGAGAAAAAGAAATGAAAAGCCTGTTCCTTTGGGCAATCGGAATGCTTGGCCTGATTGGGCTGTCGGTTTATGAAACCGTCTTCAGCCCGTCGTTTATGATGCAGTTTGTGACAGCAGGATTGATCCTCTGCGCTTTGTCGGAACTGCTCTGGTTTGGCAGGCTGCGTATTCTGTGGTTGCGGGATGTGCTGTTTCTGATTGGGATGGGGTTGGCTTTCGCAGCGGTGGTGATGTATGTCACAGGCGATGACCGGATGACACTGGATGTGCTGGGCGGAGCGGCACTTTCCGCCCTGCTGCTGTGCCTCTGGATTTATCGAACGAGAAAGCGCGGAACCGGGCTTGATGTGTTGGCCTATGCTGCGGCGTGGGCAGGGTTTCTTGTATGTTCGTTTACGATTCTGTGCGGTTTTACCAATACTTTCTTGTTTTTCTATGGGGCGACACTGCTTCTTTTGCAGGGGATTCGACTTTTCCATGATTTGAAATCAGCAGATCGGCATACCGCAAGTGATGGGATAAAAAGAAATCTGGTTAAGGCAATTATCCTTGCCGGAGTGCTCGTGTTGATTGTTGCAGAATTTCATAACCCGTTTACCTCTAAACCGGTTGCATGGTTTATCCGAACGTTTGGGAGAGGCCCGGAGATCCTGTATGAAAATGAAGGGAAAAACATGACCGAAGAGGATACAGCGTTTCTTCCCGGAGCGGGTTGGCTGGATACCGACGGAAATTCGATACAAGCCCATGGCGGGCAGATTGTGAGAATGCCGGTGCCCGATGGCAATGAGAAAAAAGAACGCTATGTCTGGACAGGGGAGAACAAAACCAACGGCCATCTGGGCAATTCCGTTGCCGTTTATGTATCCGATGATTTGCATCAATGGGAATATAAAGGGGATGTGCTGCGCACCATCGAAAGCCGGGAAGCTCTGGATGAGGATCCCTATTTTTCCGAACTTTACAGGAATTGCTCTGAGGCAGAAAAAGACAACATTTATGCCTGCATTAACACAAACGCTGTTCTGGAGCGACCGAAGATGCTCTACAATGAGGCAACTGAGACCTATGTAATCTGGTTTCACAGCGATGATGCAACAGAAAAGAATTCCTACAAATATGATGTAGGGATGGCAGGAGTGGCTGTGAGCGATTCTCCTTTCGGCCCATTCCGTTTTCTCAGGCGGCAGAGATTAAGCGAGTGCCCGAAAGGGCAGATTGACTGTTTCACGACTTCCAAAGGAGAAGCACGGGATATGAATCTTTTTCAGGATACGGACGGAACGGCCTATATTGTCTATACCAGTGAAAATAACAAAACGCTGTATATTTCCAAACTGGATGAGACCTATACCTCCCTCTCTGCACCGACTGAAACGGCGGTATACGGCCAAGATTATATCCGCCTTTTCCCAAGTGCCATGCGGGAGGCTCCCGTTCTGTTTCGAGGGGAAAACGGCAGGTATTATCTGCTGTCTTCCAGCACGACAGGGTGGATGTCCAATCAGGGAAGGCTGTGGTCTTCCGATGCAATTTTCGGAACATGGAAAAATGACGGTACTCCCTTTTCGGGGCAGGGAAGCAACATCTCTTTTGATACCCAGTG
>JAFUGY010000065.1 GCA_017469115.1 Oscillospiraceae bacterium | reverse complement strand
TTTATTGACAATGACTTCGTTTTTGGCGGAGACAGCGTCCCCATCTTCAATACGATCCATCAGATTCCAGACACGGTCGAGGAAGCGCTTGGAGCCTTTTACAGCATCGTCGGACCAGGTAGCGGTCTTCTCAAAGTCACCAATGAACATGATGTAGACACGCATGGTGTCCGCCCCGTAGGCTTTGATGACATCGTCCGGATTGACGACATTGCCGAGGGATTTGGACATTTTGACAGAAGCGCGCTGAGCGAGGCTGCCATGCTTGGCAATCATCTCCTGCTTTTCTTCTTCGGTTGAGAAGTTGCCAACGTAATAGGGGTTCTGGCCCAGAATCATGCCGTGGGAGGTACGCTTGGCGTAGGGCTCTTTAGTATGGACAACGCCGATGTCATAAAGGAACTTATGCCAGAAGCGGGAATAGAGCAGATGCAGGGTAGTATGTTCCATACCGCCGTTGTACCAGTCAACCGGGCCCCAGTACTGCTCGGCTTCCGGTGAGCAGAAGCAGGAATCGTTATGAGGATCCATATAACGGAGCCAATACCAGCTGGAACCGGCCCAGTTGGGCATGGTATCCGTCTCGCGTTTGGCAGGACCGCCGCACTGCGGGCAGGTTGTGTTGACCCAGTCGGTCATCTTGGCGAGAGGAGACTCACCGTCGTCAGTGGGTTCATAGCTTTCCACATTGGGGAGAACCAGCGGAAGTTGATCTTCGGGGACGGGAACCCAGCCGCACTTTTCACAGTTGACCATCGGGATCGGCTCGCCCCAGTAGCGCTGACGGGAGAAGACCCAGTCGCGCAGCTTGTAATTGACCTTCTGCTCGCCGATTTTGTTGTCAGCCAGCCAGTTGATCATAGCGGGGATGGCCTGCTTGACAGTCATTCCATCGAGGAAGCCGGAATTGACCATGATGCCAGTATCATCTTTGAGGGTAAAGGCTTCTTCTTCAACATTGCCGCCCTTGACGACTTCGACAATGGGCAGGTGGAACATCTTGGCAAAGTCCCAGTCACGTTCATCGTGGGCAGGAACTGCCATGATGGCACCGGTGCCGTAGGTAATGAGAACATAGTCAGCAATGAAGATGGGGATTTCTTTGCCGTTGACCGGGTTGACGGCCATGACACCGTCGAGCCGGACACCGGATTTTTCCTTATTCAGCTCGCCGCGCTCAAAGTCAGACTTTCTGCCGGCGGCTTCGACATAGGCAGCTACCTCGTCCCAGTTGTGAAGCTGTTCCTTCCACTTTTTCACATAGGGATGCTCGGGGGCGAGAACCATGTAGGTTGCGCCGAAGAGCGTATCCGGACGCGTGGTGAAGACAACAAGATCGTCCCCCAGAGTGGTCTTAAAGGTGACCTGGGCACCGGTGGAACGGCCGATCCAGTTGCGCTGCTGGATTTTCACGCGCTCGATGTAATCCACATCGTCGAGATCGTCAATCAGGCGCTGGGCATACTTGGTGATGGCCAGCATCCATTGGCTCTTCTCCTTGCGAATAACGGGAGCACCGCAGCGCTCACACACACCTTCAACAACCTCTTCGTTTGCCAGAACGACCTTGCAGCTTGTGCACCAGTTGACGGACATTGTAGCCTTGTAAGCGAGGCATTTCTTGTACATCTGCAGGAAGATCCACTGCGTCCATTTATAATAGTTGGGGTCAGAGGTATTGACGCAACGATCCCAGTCGAACCCGTAACCGAGCATTTTGAGCTGACGGGTGAAGTTCTGGATATTGTCATGCGTCACTTTAGCGGGATGGATATGGTTTTTGATGGCGTAGTTCTCCGTCGGCAGACCGAAAGCGTCGTAACCGATTGGGAAAATCACATTGTAACCATCCATCCGCTTTTTTCTGGTAATAATGTCCATCGCAGTGAACGGGCGCGGATGACCGACATGGAGCCCGGCTCCGGAAGGATACGGGAACTCAATCAGGCCGTAAAATTTAGGCTTGTCCAACCCGGTGACGGCGGCATAGGGTTTTGACTCTTCCCACTTTGCCTGCCATTTTTTCTCAATTTCTGCAAAATCGTATTTCATAATCAATCCTTCTTTCCAATTTTAACGGTTAACACCTCATCCACCGCTGTAAACAGCGGTCCTCCTTCCCTAATAATGAGAAGGTAACTATTGCTGCCCCTGTAGTCAGGGGCGCGGAAGGGATGAGGGATCGACCTCCTTGGAGTCACTCCAGAGGCGCTCGAGATTATAAAACTTTCTGGCCTCTTCGGTGAACACATGGACGATGACGGAACCGAAGTCCATCAAAACCCAGATATCCGAGCGAAGACCTTCGCGGCGGATCGGGGGCTCACCGGCTTCGGAGAGCTGCTTGTCAACTTCTCCAACGAGAGCCTTGATATGGGTTGAGCTGGTACCGTTGCAGATGACGAAATAATCCGCCAGCACGGTCTGTTCGGCAGTTTTGAGCACTTTGACATTCTGCGCTTTCTTGTCATCCAGCGCTTTTGCGGCGATGCCGGCAATTTCTTCAGGAGATAGCATGGCTGTTCCTTTCTGCATGATAGTATTGACTTGCGAGAATCGAATCGATATAGGGTTCGGATCCGCCGCGGGAAATTTCTTCAAGGCTCATGGCAAGGCCGAGAGCAAGGGCGGAATCAAGGTCGTCATACGCTGATTTGCGGAGCTTTTCGAGACCGGGAAAATCACGCGTGGGTTCAACATAATCGGCAAGATAGATGATTTTTTCCAGAAGGGTCATCTCCGGCTTGCCGGTTGTATGCCAGCGGATGGCACTGCAGATCTCGCCCGGCATATGAAACTCCGCCTCTGCAACTGCCGCGCCCGTGACGGCGTGGAGTAGTTTGGGGGAAGCAAGGAGAGCATCGTCACACGAGATGCCGTACTTTTTGACAAGAGCGAGCTGCTCTTTATAAGAGAGGCGCTTGGTGCAATCATGCAGGATTGCGGCAGCTGCTGCGACGGAAGGCACTTCGCCCCAGCGTTCGGCAAGGCAGACTGCCTCTTCTTCACAGCCGGCGACGTGGGGGATGCGCTTTTCGTCCAGCATGGTATAGGCGCGTTTGCGAAGAGCAGCCAACTCGAGATCGGTGAAAGAAAGAGCGTGCTGAGACATCACTTCTTCGACTTTACGAGCTGGATTTTCGGCTCTTTCGGGTTACGGCGAAACAGGACAAACTTTGTGCCAATCACCTGAACCTGCTCGGCATTGCATGCTGCGCTGAGCGCATCACAAGCTTCTCTTGCCGTGAGCATGGAATTTTCGAGAACTTTGCCTTTGATCAGCTCGCGGGAACGGAGCGCTTCATCAGCGGAGGCAATGACATTTTCGGTAATGCCGCCTTTGCCGACCTGTAAAATCGTATCCATAGACGAAGCAAGCCCTCTGAGCTGGGAACGCTGTTTGCTGGTGAGTGCCATCAGGCAGAAACCTCCAAATAATGAGACATTTCAATGCATATTATCACAACATGCATTCGATTTCAAGAATTAAATTTGCCGACCTGCATGGCTTCCATGATTTTGTAGCGATCCATCTGGAGATGCTTTTTCATGGCGAGGGCTTCTTCGATGGGAATCTCGACAATACCGCCTTCCTGCGTGGCAATAATGCAGTTGCCACGGCCTTCGGCAAAGGCACGGACAGCGTAGTAACCCATGCGAGTGGCGGTTTCACGGTCACGTGCATTGGGAGCGCCGCCGCGCTGAATATGGCCGAGGACCGTGACACGGGGTTCCATACCGAGGGCTTCGTGAATCTGTTTGCCGATGTCGACAGCACTGCCGACGCCTTCGGCCACAACAATCATGAAGTGGGTGTTGCCGGCGAGGCGGGAGTCGCGGATGCGCTCGACGACGTCTTTCTGGAAATCGAGCTCGTGCTCTGGGACCAGAACCGCTGTAGCCCCAACGGCAATGCCGACATAGAGGGCGAGGAAGCCGGCGTTACGGCCCATGACCTCGACAACCGAGCAGCGCTCGTGAGACTGCATGGTGTCGCGCAACTTATCGATGCACTCGATGGCGGTGTTGCAGGCAGTGTCAAAGCCGATGGTATAGTTGGAGCAGCCGATGTCGTTATCGATGGTGGCGGGGACGCCTACCACCGGGATGCCCATCTTGGAAAGCGCCAGAGCGCCGCGGAAGGTACCGTCACCCCCGATGGCGACTATGCCGTCGAGCCCGAGCATTTTGCAGGTGGCCACTGCTTTCTGACGGCCTTTCTCGGTCATGAAATCTTCACTTCTGGCGGTGAAAAGGATGGTGCCGCCGCGGGAAAGAGTGTGGCCGACGCTCTCACTGGAGAGCTTGATAAAATCGCTGGTGATGAGGCCCTGCCAGCCGCGCCGAATGCCGATGCACTCGATGCCGCTGTTGACAGCCGTACGGACAACTGCACGAACTGCCGCATTCATGCCGGGGGAATCGCCGCCGCTGGTGAGGACGCCGATGCGTTTGATTTTCTTCTCCATAATCTGACCTCCGCATTTTTTGTTTTTATGTTTTATGCATGAAGAACACGTTTATGGTGCTGTGCAATGGCTCGGAAGACTGCATATTACCTCGCACGGAGAGCTTGCGCCGAGCTATGAAACAAATGGATCATGCGTTGATTTCCGGTTATCCCGATCATCAGGTATGCAGGTTGTCGGAAAGGATTTGCTTCCAGGAGTGGATATAAACCGTTTGATAGTCGGTATAGATTACTTTGCCGGGCAGGGCGCCGGCCGGTTTTTTGACAAAGCGGATGCGGGTATAATCAACGGGAATATTCTCCCCTTCCCTACCCTGGGAGTGTTTAACGGCAAAAGCAGCGGCCTGCTCGATTGCCCTTTCAGAAGGCTCCTCATTGCCGCAATGGAGAATAACATGGCTGCCGTGAATGGATTTGACATGGAACCACAAGTCATTCCGGTGGGCAAAGCGAAAAGTGAGCTCGTCATTTTGACTGTTGCTGCGGCCGGCAAAGACTTCAAACCCGTCGTCGGTATGCATGGTGAGGGGCGATTGAGGCTTTTCCTTTTTGGAGGGCTTGCGGCCGCCTTTGTTCTTCAGAACGCCGGCAGAGATGAGCTCGCGGCGGATGTCTTCAATATCCCGGTCAGAACCGGCGCGGTCGAGCTCCTCCTGAACGCTGGCGATATAGTCCAGCTGGGCTTCGGCTTTGGCGATGAGATCTTTCAGATAGATCTCGGCGGTTTTCTGTTTGTTGTATTGCTTATAGAGTTTTGCTGCATTGGCCTGCGGGGTGAGCATCGGATCGAGAGGGATGGTGACAGAGGGGGAAGAAGGATCAAAAAAGTCTTCACAGATAAGAGAATTGTCTCCCCGCTTCATGCGCCAGATGTTGGCGGTGATAAGGTCTGCCTGGCGGCGGAGCAGATCACGGGAAGCGGATTTCTGCAGCTCAATCCGCTGAGCACCCAGCTTTTTGCGGATACGCTTTTCCGCCGAGGTGAGGGAGGTGCGCAGCTCCTTGCTGCGGCGATGATAAACTTCTTCCTTCTCACGGGCGGAATAATAGGAATCAAGAAAGGCAGAGAGGGAATCGAACTCCGGAGAGGAAAAGCCCTGATCGCCCACGGGGGCAGAATAATGCTCCGGTTTGGGCGGCAGGCGGTAGATCATGCCGGGAGATAACCGGCGGTAGAGATCGGTATCATAGTCGCGCCGGTAGGCGCAATCGACAATCAGACCGTCAGGCCCGACAAGAACGATATTGGTTTTGCCGGGGATCATCTCAACGATGAGTTGTTCCCGGGTTTCACGGCCCAAATCGTCAAAACAGGTGAGATTCAAGGCGATCAGCCTGTCTTGCCCCGGTTGCTCAAAAGAAGTGATGAGGGCACCTGTAAGGTGCTTGCGGAGAAGCACACAGAAAAGCGGGGGCTCGGACGGGTTTTCATAGGACATTTCGGTGAGGTGAATTCTCGCCTTGCCGGGAGATGCCGAGAGCAGCAGCTTGCGGTTGAGACCCGGCTTGCGCACAGTGAGAAGAACCACGTCCTTCGCGGGCTGCTGGATTTTATCAATACGGCTGCCGGTGAGCTCATGATTGAGCTCTTCACACAGGCAGGTGACAAAAGAGGCGTTAATCATACGCTTTCCGCCTCTTCCATGATTTTTTCAAACAAGTCGGATAGGCGTGGCTGCTGCCCCGTAATATAAAGCCAGCCAAACAGGGCTTCGAGCCCGGTGGCGGCATGGTATTCCGCCGCAGTGGAATGATGAGGAATCTGATTGACTTTGGCGTTTCTGCCTCGCTTGTATACGGCAAGTTCCTCTTCCGTTAACAGAGGAGAAATGATTTCAAAGGCTCGAGCCTGGGCTGTTGCGTTAACATAGGTGACGCAGGTACGGTGCAGATCAAGAGAGGCAGTGTGGTGATGCGTCAGGAGCCAGGTGCGAACGAGAAGCTCATACACTCCGTCCCCCACGTAGGCAAGACCCAACGTGCTGATTTTGCCGGCTTCGGTGAAAGAGAAGGCAGGTGAAAGGTTATTCATCGGCATCCGAATCCTCCATGGCCTCATTCATACCGGCGGCAAGGGCAAAATCGTCCTCCGAGGCAATACCGAGTTTTACCTGCAAGGCCTGCCACCCCTCTCTGTCGATGGGAACGGAACGAGGCTTTGCACCTTCATAAGGGCCGACAATACCGAGCTCTTCCATCTGGTCGACAATGCGGGCGGCACGGGAATAACCGAGCTTCAGACGGCGCTGCAGCATGGAAACGGAGCACTGCTTCATCTCCAGCACAACTTCAGCCGCCTGGGGAAGCATCTCATCGTATTCTCCGGCAATGGAGTTGCCGGTATCGGCGGAAGAGGAAGAATCCTTGCTGCCCTTCTTGTCCTTGTTATCAAGGGCGGCATTATCCATATACTGCATGAGATCTTCATTATCTACATCGGAGGGAACGGAATTTTTGCTGATAAAGTTGATGATTTTCTCGCGCTCGTCATCAGAGACGAAGGCGCCCTGCACACGCAGGGGCTTGCCGCAGCCGATGGGGGCATAGAGCATGTCACCATGGCCGATGAGCTTGTCAGCGCCGCCCTGATCGAGAATGATACGGCTTTCAAGCGTAGAGGAAACCGCAAAGGCAATGCGTGAGGGAATGTTGGCTTTCATGAGACCGGTAATGACATCGGCAGACGGGCGCTGGGTGGCGATGACCAGATGCTGGCCGGAAGCTCGGCCCATCTGGGCAATGCGGCAGATGCTCTCCTCCACTTCTTTGGAGGCAGCCATCATCAGGTCAGCCAGCTCATCAATCACGATGACCATCTGCGGGAGAGGCTCTTCGCCGTTGTTGCGGCAGTAATTGTTATAGGTTTCGAGGTCACGCACACCGGCCTCCGAGAAAAGGCGATAACGCTTGAGCATCTCTACCACAGCCCACTGCAAAGCACCCGCAGCTTTTTTCGGATCTGTGACAACTGGGACATAGAGGTGCGGGATGCTGTTGTAAATGCCAAGCTCGACCATCTTCGGGTCGATCATGATGAATTTGACCTCATCCGGCCGGGATTTATACAAAAGGCTGATGATGAGAGAGTTCATGCAGACCGATTTGCCTGAGCCAGTGGTACCTGCGATGAGCAGATGAGGCAGCTTGGCAATGTTCCCGCAGATGGCGTTGCCGCCGATATCTTTGCCGATGGCAAATGTCAGGCGGGATTTGGCCGACTGGAAGTTTTCTGACTCGATGATTTCCCGCAGGCCGACGGTGTTGACAATTTTATTCGGAACTTCAATACCGACGGTGGAGATTTCATCAGGGATCGGCGCAATACGCACATTGCTGACGCCCAGGTTCAGCGCGATATCGCTGGAAAGGTTTGTGACCTTGGTGAGCTTGACACCCTGTTCCAGCTCGATATCATAACGGGTAACCGTCGGCCCCTGCGTGATATTGACAACCTGGGAGAAAATACCGAAGCTGTGCAAGGCATTTTCAAGGCGAGCACAGGTAGCCTCCACCTCGGCACGTGAATCAGCCCCGGCAGATTTGCTGCGCTTGAGCAGATTGGTATTCGGGTAAACATACTGCACCGCTTCGGTGTTCTTATTGATGGCAGAGGCCATCTTTTTGGCCTCTTTCACCACATCCTGTTTGGTGATTTTTTCAGGCTCCTTCATGTCAGCCCGGGTAGCTGCCGCTTTTCGGGAGGAAACCGGCGCGGGAGACTGCTGGAGCGTAATGCCGGCAACATCAGCTGCTTCTTCGAGACCAAGAGGCTCCACCTCATCAAGGGGAGATTCTTTTTTCGGGGCAGCAACAGCCGGTTTTTTACGGGCGGGAGAAACGGGTGCATTCTCCTCTGCCTGTTCGGGAAGCGGATATTTGCGCGGCGGAAGGAAGCGCTCGATATCTGTATCCTCTCCCTCGTCAAAGAGAGGAATATCCACAGCAGGTTGACGGATGCCGGTTGAGACCGGCTTTCTCACCCGGGAAGCAGCAGGCACAGCTTTCGGCTTCTCCGTAACAGGCACAGAGGCCGGAGCCTTTGGCTTTTCTTTCCCCACACCGACGGAAGGGGCTTTCGCCTTTTCCGGAGCGCGGAAGACTTCCTTCGGCTCCGCTTCGGCGAAATTCTTTTCATCGGGAAGATCCGGAACCACGACGGCTTTTGCCACGGAAGCCGCAGCTGCAGCAGAAGGCTTTTTCGACACAGCAGATGCAGCCTTCGGAGGATCCTCCGGAAAGACGATGGCTTCCGAATTGTCGTCATTCACGCGAATCAGATCAGCCGGGTTGAAACGGGGCTTTTTTTGCACATCGGCCGCCTGCGACATCGGCTGCGGCTCGCGGGTAAACCAGGAATCCGGTTCACTCACTGCCAGCGCTACACAGACGATGATCAAAATAAAGATAACGATGCCCGTACCGAGGCGGCTGAGCAAAGCCACCATGCCGGCGACCAACAGCCCGGAAATCACACCGCCGCTTTTAAACTCCAGCCCTTCGGCAAAGAGATTGTTGACTTCGTTGGTGATATCGGAAAAGTCAACCCCCGCTTTTGCAGTCTGGAACAGCACGACATCCACAAAGGCAGAGAACAGAACCGGGATCAGGATCACGCTCACAATGCGCACCATCATCCTGCCGGAGCCGCGGAAAAGAATCATCGCAACCCAGAGGAAGCAAACGGCACATGCATAATATCCATAACCGAGAACCCCGCTCATAAACTCGCGAATGGCGAGGATGACGGCGCCCTCCTGCACAAAATAGCTGACCGCAGTAAAGCAGGCCAGGAAGAAAAACACTAAGGTAGCCGTCACGCGCCCGGTGTAGTTTTCTGTGCTGGCATTTTTTCGGTAAGGCTCCCGCCTGGCGGCGGCAGCCCGGGTAGTTTTTGGTTTGGTTTTTGCTGTTTTCTTGGCTGAAGCCATGAAAGGAACCCCTTTCGGATTGTAGAATTGAAGAAATGAAACCCAGGTTAATCAGAAGATCATCGTCAGGATCACGGAAAGCACACCTGCAACACAGCAGTAATACCCAACATTCCGCAACTTTCCCTTTGAGGCGAGCGCGCGAAACACCCGGATGGAAAGGACGCCGCTGCCAAGGGCTGCCGCCATCCCAACGAGACAGACGGGAATATCTGCCAAAGCGAAGGAGGTTGATGCTGCATCGACAAGGCGGATGATATTCGCAACAAACATCACGGGGACAGAAAGCATGATAGCATACTTTGCTGCAAAATCACGCTTCAGGCCTACAGCTACCCCGGCTGTATAGACAATCCCTGTGCGGGAAATGCCGGGAATGGAAGAAACCATCTGACACAAGCCGATGATAATGGCATCGGACAGGGACATGTTACGCTCCGTTTTCTCACGCTCCCACAGTCTGTCGGACACGAAAAGAATCAGACCCGTCAGGACAAGCATCACGCCGATGAGACCGTTCATGTCGAATAAACGGGAGATATACCGCTGCAGCGGCAGGAGCATGACGAGCGGAAGAACGGAAAAGACCATCATAATCATCAGGCGAGCGGCAGGAAAACTCCTTCTTTTCGGCCCGCCCTCTCCTCCGTTACCGGAGGCGGCGAACTCAAGGCTCTGAAAGAAGACTTCGCCGAAGTCCTGCCAGTAGGAGATAAACGCCGCAAGGATCGTGCCGAAATGGAGGAAGACACTGAAAGCTTTTACGTTGAAGCCTGAGGCGGAGAGCCCGAAAAGATTGAAGAGAATACATAAATGGGCAGCACTTGAAACGGGGATGAATTCTGTAATCCCCTGAATCAGACCAAATTGTACCGCCTGCAGAATATTCAAATCATTTCTCCCCTTTTCGCTTCTTCCGTTCAGCTCTGAAAGGCCGCGAGAACCCCTTTATAGGTCATATAGCAATCAAATTTAGAAACCACTTCAAACGGGGCGTGCATGCTGAGCACCGGCACGCCGGCATCGATGGTGTTGATATTCCGGTTGGCCATATACATGGCAATGGTTCCGCCGCCGCCCTGATCGACTTTGCCGAGCTCCGCCATCTGCCAGATGACCTGACGGTCACTGAAAATCCTGCGCACCTCTGCCACGAGCTCGGCTGTGGCGTCGCTGGTATTATACTTTCCTCTGGAACCGGTGAATTTGCAAATGCCCATACCGTAGTTGATTTTGGCGTCGTTGCACTTTTCGGAAACTTCCGGGAAGTTGGGATCGTAGGCGTTGCAGACATCGGCGGAAAGGCAGAAACTGTTTTCATAGCAGCGACGCAGAGGCACCTGCTGAATGGCGCAAAGGTCTTCCATAAAACAATCAAATGCGGCACTCTGCATACCGGTAACACCGTTCGAACCGATTTCTTCCTTATCGGCGAGGATGCAGACACAGGTTCTGCGGGGATTCTCCACCGTGAAAATTGCTTTCAGCTCGGCATAGGCACAGGAACGGTCATCATGGCCATAACCGCCGATGAGAGATCTGTCGAACCCGATTTCGGTAACATCAAAAGCAGGAACCGCGCAAAGCTCGGCTGAGAGGAAGTCTTCCTCAGTGATGCCGTAGGAATCGTTGAGAAGGCTCATCACGGCAAGCTTCACCTTGTCTTTGCCGTCATCGGCGTAGGGAATGCTGCCGATGAGAATGTTGAGGCCTTCGCCGGTAATTCCTTCTGCCATGGTCTTTTTCATCTGATCGGCTGCCAGATGCGGAAGCAGATCGGTGATGACAAAGCGGGGCTCGCCCTGGTTGCGGCCGATGATTACTTCGACGGACTCCCCGTTCTTCAGGGCTACAACACCGTGCAGCTCCAGAGGAATGGCCACCCACTGAGTTTTTTTGATTCCGCCGTAATAGTGGGTTTTGAAATAGGCCAGCTCATCCTCTTCATAAAGAGGATTCTGCTTGAGATCAATGCGCGGGCAGTCGACATGGGCACCGGCAATGACAGCACCGTTTGCAAGGCTCTCTGTGCCGATGACAGCGAGCATCAATGCCTTGCCACGGTTGCATTGGTAGATTTTCATCCCGGGTTTCAGCTCCATGCCCGGTTCAAAGGGCACGAAACCGTACTCCTCAGCCTCGTCGATGGCGTTTGCGACAGCTTCCCGCTCGGTTCGGGACGTGTCGAGGAATCTCATATAGTCAGCGGCATAGTCCTCCACCAGGGTGCGTTCCCGGGTGTCGATCAGGTCATAGCCGTTTTTCTGTTCATAAAAAAGGGTTTTTCTGATGTCTTCCATTTTCATTACTCCTTCCAGATCGTTTGTATAAAATTATGGAGAAATTCTTCCTCCGTGCCATTGTTTTCTACCGTAAAAGTACAGTTTTTTCTAAAATAGTCATCCGTTTTCTGGGCTTTGACCCGGGCACGGGCATATTCTTCAGAGATTCCGTCACGCTTCATGATGCGATTGATGCGCACCTCTTCCGGTGCAAGCACCGCAACGGTCACATCACAAAAGGCATCCAGCCCTGAGGAGATCAGCTCAATGGCATCAATGGCTGCTGTCTTCCCGCCGGACATGGCATGCTGCCGCAGTCTCCGCCAGACTTCTTGTTTCACAAAACGGTGCGAAAGATGATTCAGATCCTGCAAAGCCTTTGCGTCGGCAAAGACGATCCTCCCAAGTGCTTTTCTGTCAAAAGCGCCGGAAGAAAATGCATCCGGAAAGCGGGATAGCAGCTGACGCATCATTTCTTCCGATGTGGTGAGAAGCTCATGATAAACAGCATCACAGTCAATCACGAGCGCACCGCGGTCACGAAGGGCTTCCAGCGCACTCGATTTGCCGCTTCCCGTGCTCCCTGTTATGCCGATGATCGTCATGGCATGCACGAGCGTATCTTCAATCTCTTCTGCCGAGAGAGCCCCGATGCGTAAAACATGGTAAGGCACAGCCGACAGATCAAGAATGGTGGATTCCGTCCCGATGGTGCATGGGCCACCGTCGACAACGGCATCAATCTGACCCTGAAAGACCGCCAGCACGTCTTCCGCGGTCTTGGGGCTTTTTCCTCCGGAGAGATTTGCCGAAGGTGCGGCAAAAGGGATACCGGCTTCCCGCAGGAGCTGCAGGGTCAACGGATGGTCGGGGCAGCGCAGGCCGATGGTGCTCCCCCCTGCCCGGACGATCTCCGGAATCTCGGGGCGAGCCCGGAAAACCATGGTGAGAGGACCCGGCCAGTACTTTTTCGCCAGCGTTTCGGCCGCATCCGGGATCTCGCAGGCATAACGCCCGATCTCCTCCGTCGAGGAAACCATCAACGAGAGCGGTTTTACAGCAGGACGGCCTTTGACAGCATAGATTTTTTCGACGGCTTTTTCGTCCAGCCCGTTTCCGGCAAGCCCGTAGACTGTCTCCGTCGGAACGGAGACAAGGCCGCCGTTTTGAAGAATTGCGGCAGCATTTCCGGTAGAATGGTTAAATACAAGAGTTTCCAACTTGTTATGCCTCCGCCTGCGCCCGCAGCTTTTCCGCCTGATCCTGTGCAATCAACGCGTCGATGAGCTCATCCAGATTTCCGTCAATCACCTGCTGGAGATTGAAGTTCCGGTTCTCCCCATTGAGCCGATGGTCGGTTACGCGGTTCTGCGGGAAATTATAGGTGCGGATCCGGTCACTTCTGTCACCGGTTCCGATCTGGCTTTTTCGCTCGGCAGAAACCGCAGCATCCTGCTTGGCCTGCTCCTGCTCGTAGAGCTTGGAACGGAGGATCTGTAGGGCACGGTCTTTATTCTTATACTGGCTGCGTTCATCCTGGCATTCCACCACAAGGCCGGTAGGCAGATACGTCACACGAATGGCGCTGGAAGTTTTGTTGACCTTTTGCCCGCCAGCACCGGAAGAACGAAACACATCAATGCGAACATCATTCAAATCCAGCT
>JAFUGY010000064.1 GCA_017469115.1 Oscillospiraceae bacterium | reverse complement strand
TTTTGCAGAAATGCTTCATCAATATTCCGTTGCTCCGAAAGAAGCACGATTCGCTCACATACACTGTTGATCTGGTTCAAATTTCCGGGCCAGCTGTAGTTGATCAAAAAGTCTTTTGCACCCTGCGTCAGGTGAATGACACGGTCATATCGTTCTTTCCATTGCGCGAGATAAATTTCCACCCACGGCAGAATATCTTCTTTTCTATCCCGGATGGGGCTGACGGGAATCCCCAGAGCATTTATGGCATAATATAAATCACTTCGAAAAGTTCCCGCTTCTACTTTTGCAATCAGGTTGCTTCGCGTAGCGGCAATCACACGAACACTGGCTTCCATCGGTTTGTTGGAACCGTTATGCAGGAAGATCCCTCGAATCAGCCGCAGTATTTTATATTGCAGTTCATCGGACAACGCATCAATATTGCTTAAAAACAAGGTGCCGTCCTGCGCGGCTTCCACCATGCTGGAGATTGTGTCTTTGCGGGTTGAATAATTCCCGAACAGCGTTGTATCCAATGTGTCTTCATGATATGCCTGACAGTCCAGAGCAATAAACGCGTTCCCTTTCGTAATGCCGGCATTATGAATGCATTGCGCCAACAGTTCTTTTCCGCTTCCTGCCTCCCCGCTCAGCAAAACAGGAGCACTGAATTTTGCAATCTGACTTGCCCGCGCGATCATTTTTTGGCTTTCCGGACTTTTCGAGGGGTACTGATTAAAATGCATGGGAGCCATATGACCCTGAAGGAAAAGTTCATGACGAATCTCACTGCTCATTGCGATGATCTTACGCCCTTCCTGCAGCATGACGATTGCTCCGTCTGCTTTCCCGTCGAGCAGAATCGGGTTGATATTTACAACGGTTTCTCTCTGGCTTTGCGGCATCAGGATGGTATAGGATTCTTCGCCTTCTTTCAGCGCTTTTTCCAATAGTTCATTATTTAAGGAAGGTAAAACTTCCGTCAGGCTTTTTCCGAGCAGTTCTTTCGGCGGTAAATTCAAAAGATTGAATGTGTTGGCGTTTGCCCGTAAAACAGTTCCTTCTGAGCTAATGCGCATGATGCCCCTCTGGGTATTGTCCAGCATAACGGACATTTCTGCCCCATTTACCTTTTCCAGATCAATGGCATAGCAGACGCGTTCCGCTATCCGGAAAGCGGTCTGCAGGCTGTCTCTTCCGCAGGGGATAAACCGATGTACTAACCCGAGATCTTCCGCCTGCCAGCAAACGATGCTTCCACCGATTACTCCCTGGCATCCGTTCTGATAGGCGTCTTTCACGGCAGTACGCAGCGCATCTTCGGAATCATATCCCGACTTCATCAGATAGGTCTCAAAATCAACCTGAAACAGCCTGCTGAAGTGGGTTGTATCGCACAGCATGTTGTCTGACCCGATCACGGCTATTTTGGGATTTGCTACCTGCAGCTCTTCCTTGATATCCAATACAAGAGTACCGAGTTCCT
Source organism: Oscillospiraceae bacterium (assembly GCA_017469115.1). Lineage (GTDB taxonomy): Bacteria > Bacillota > Clostridia > Oscillospirales > Oscillospiraceae > Limivicinus. The sequence goes on along the minus strand of JAFUGY010000064.1, from coordinate 269 downwards.
GCGCGGTAACCTGAATTTCAACAACGGGCAGTTTTGCCGCGCGTTTTACCAGCTTTGCCTGGAATCCGCGGGCCATAATAACATCGGCACCCTCTGATTCAATCTCCTTGGCGCGGTCGGCTACCAGTTCGTTTCGGACATACTCTACTGTAAAACGCTGAATCTGCGGAAACTCACTGAACATGTGTTCCGTCTGTTCCAGCATATTCTGATAGGGGATCAGCACCGCCATTTTTGCCATCGTCTACTCAGCTCCTTTGCGTTTGTTC
>JAFUGY010000063.1 GCA_017469115.1 Oscillospiraceae bacterium | reverse complement strand
TCCATGGCGGAGGGCTTTGACAGCACCTCGACACAGTGTTCCATCCTGTACAATCTGAGTGCGGGAGAGGAAGCCGGGACGGCTGTGAGCCTGGAAGATGCAGATGGGAATGTCCTTGTCAGCTATGAAGTGCCCTGCAGCTTCTCTTCCGTGGTGATCAGCATCCCGGAACTGGAGATCGGAGAGACATATCTGCTGCAGATCGGGGAGAATGCGGAAGAGATCACGCTGAGTGAGGTCTCTGCTTCTTTTGGAGATGCGCAAAGCGGCATGTTTTTCGGGAAAATGAACTGGGGTGGGATGCAAGGCCGAGAGAACTTCCACGGATTTGGAGGCGGTCATCGTGGCTGGCAGCAGGATGATGAAATACCCCAGTCTCCTGATTCAGACGAAATACCGGCTCTGGATTTTAATGCTGAAATACCCGGGCTTCCCGAACAGGAAGGTTTCTGACAACATACTACCCATAAGGACTGCGAGAGATAATATTTCATTTCGCAGCCCTTTTTTCTCATACGATGAGTCCGAAACTGGATGGTTTCTGCTTTCAGCATCTTTTCAGCGTCCTGCTTTATAATAAAATAATACTGGATGAATCTGAGCATTTGGAGGCATAACATGGAGCAGCGTGACATACGGGACGACGCACTGTTTGAAGCGATCAAAAAACGAAAAAGAAAAAAGAGAAGGAAAATCATCCGAACAGTTGTTTTCCTTGTCCTGTTGCTTGCTCTGGGCCTGACGATAGGAGTGAGATATCTCCAGCGACAGGTGAAGAAGAACCTCGTAGACGATAAATCGGAGATTTCAACAGCAGTTGTGTCAGTTGGCAGCATCAGCACTCAGGTTTCAGGGTCCGGAACGCTGCTTAATGTGGATGAAGAGAGTTTGACCGTACCCGCTGGCGTAACCATCGATGAAGTGCTGGTTTCTGCAAACGAACCGATTTTGGAAGGTCAGGTGCTTGCCCGCGTGAACACAGTGTCCGTTCTGAATGCGATGGATGCTTTGCAGACAGAGATGAGCACGCTGGACAACAAGATCTACGAGGCCAGCGCAGATACGGTTGATAATTATATTACATCCGGCGTGGAGGGTCGCGTCAAAAAAATCTATGCCCACACAGAGGACGATGTGGTCAGATGTATGGCAGAAAACGGGGCATTGGCAGTCCTGTCGTTGGACGGTTATCTCGTTGTGCGCATCCCAGCTCCTAATCTGACAGCAGGTACCGCTGTGAAGGTAAGGTTGGAAGATGGCACGGAACTCGATGGCATTGTGGAAGAAAACAGCAATGGGATTGCTGCTGTTCTGGTTTCCGACGATGGGCCGGAGATAGATGAGATGGTGACGGTTCTCTCGGAAGAGGGGCAGATGATCGGCACCGGAAATCTGACAATTCACAGCTCCATGCGGATTTCCGGCATCAGCGGGACGATTTCTGTTGTTTACATTGAGGAGAATCAGAGAGTCTATTCCGGGTCAAGCCTGTTCGGCCTGGCAGATCTCTCCTATTATGCCAAATATCAGACACTCCTTGATGAGAGGTCGGAAATGGAAGAGACGCTGCTGGAACTGATGTCGCTCTATCAAAATGGGGCAGTTCTGGCGCCGTATAGCGGTTCTGTTAGTTCTGTGGATTACGATGAGAATTCCGTAACAGACGGGGAAGAAACGGCTATGTTCACCATTTCTCCTGACAGGAGCATGCAGGTGACGATGAATGTGGATGAAAGTAATATTCTTTCATTAGAAGTTGGCCAGTCGGCGCAGATCACCGTGAGCTCCATTGGAGACGCAGTCTTCCCGGGAACGGTTACGGAAATTAACAAAACAGCAAACAGCTCATCCGGCGTGACGCTTTATGCAGCAGTCATAACCCTGAATAAAATGCCTGAAATGCTGCCGGGGATGTCCGCCAAGGTGGTTGTTCGCATTCAAGGAGTGGACCGTGCACTGTTAATTCCGATTGATGCCCTGAATCAGACCAGTTCCAGCTCTTATGTTTATACAAGCTACGATGAAGAAACAAAAGAATTCGGTGGGCTTATCCCCGTGACGGTCGGCATTACCAACAGCAACTATGCAGAAATCACTTCGGGATTGCAGGAGGGAGATACTGTCTGCTATACCCAAAAACAGAGCACAACAGGCTTCCAGACAGGCTTTGGCGGAATGCCGAACATGGCGGGCGGAATACCGGGAATGAACGGAGCGAATGGAAATATGGGTGGAGGCAATTATGGAAGTAACGGAGGAAACCGCCCATCAGGCAACGGCAATGGAGAACGCCCCACAGGCAGGGATAGAAACTGAGGCGCGGGATGATTGAACTGAGAGAAATATCCAAGGTCTATCAGATCGGGGATGAGCGGGTTCATGCGCTCAATCATGTCAATCTGCACGTCTATCCACACGAGTTTGTCAGCATCATTGGGCCATCGGGCTCGGGGAAATCCTCCCTGATGAATATCATCGGATGTCTGGATACTGCAGATGCCGGTCTTTATTGCCTCGACGGCGTTCCGATTGAGGACTACTCGGAAAAACAGCTTGCCAAAGTTCGGAATGAGAAAATCGGTTTCGTGTTCCAGAACTTCAATCTGATTGCCAAAATGTCCGCAGAAGAAAATGTAGAGCTCCCTCTTGTTTATCAGAAAGTGAAGCGTGCAGAGCGCCAGAAGCGAGTGAAAGACGCGCTGGAGAGGGTCGGATTGACCAAGCGGGCAAAACATCTCCCTACAGAGCTCTCCGGCGGGCAACAGCAGCGTGTGGCCATCGCTCGGGCACTGGTGACGCGTCCTTCACTGATCCTTGCCGATGAGCCCACCGGAAATCTGGATTCCCATACTACGGAAGATATCATGCAGATTTTCCGGGAGCTTCATGAACAGGGGAATACAATCGTGCTGATCACTCATGACAATGAAGTGGCTGAGCAGGGAAAGCGGATCATTCATATCCGGGATGGAAAGCTGACGGAGGTGCAGCGATGATCATGTCTTTTCGCATGGCATTGCGCAGCATCGGGGCAAATAAACTCCGGGCAATGCTGACAATGCTGGGGATTATTATCGGGGTAGCGGCGCTGGTTGTCCTTGTAAGTCTCGTAAGCGGAGCAACTACCTCAGTGACGGATGCGGTTTCTTCCATCGCCAATGACCTTTTGACGGTTACCATCTCTGATGACAAGGGGAACCCTGTCCGTCTGGATGATCTGGATAAATGGGTGCAGGAGATGAAAACCGTGAGCGGAATGGCTCCGACGGCTTCTGCCTCTGTAACCGGGAAATACGGGGCAGACAATGCCACCTTTACCCTCTATGGCACTACCCCTTCTTATTATGAAATCGAGGGGCTGCAGCTCGCGCTGGGCAGATTTCTGAACCGGGCGGATGTGGAGAACAATACAAGAGTCTGCATTATCAACAACAGGGCCGCTGTCAATCTCATCGGCTATGTTGACTGTGTCGGCCAGGAACTCTCCTTCAATGGCATGAAGTTTACCGTTGTGGGGGTACTGTCAGAAAGTGAAAATATGGTTTCCACCATGTCTTCCGGGCGGATGAGCGCATACATCCCCTATACTTCCTTAATGCGCCTTTCCTCTACCGTTACAGAGGATCTGACCGGGTTTGTTGTCAGTTCTTCCTCAAATGCATCGATGGATGAAACGGAGGAAGCGATAACGAAGCTCCTGAAAGACCGGTTTGAAGAAGATGAAGATGCCTTCTCCGTTGATTCCATGAATATTATGGAAGGTGCCATGAGCAGCATCACATCTATCCTGTCCATCCTGCTTGGCGGAATTGCGGGGATTTCTCTCGTAGTCGGGGGCATCGGCATTATGAATATTATGCTTGTCACGGTGACGGAGCGCACGCGGGAAATTGGCATCCGCAAAGCAATCGGTGCAAACAGAGGCACCATTCTGCTGCAGTTCCTCATGGAGGCAGTTGTCCTTTGCATGCTTGGATGCGGCATTGGGATCTTCCTCTCCTGGGTGATTTTAAAAGTGGCCGCAGTGGTAGCCTCCAGCCTCAGCATGCGCTTTACCCTGAATGGGACAGTTGTCTTGATTTCGGTGGTTTTCTGCTTTCTGATCGGCATCGTTTTTGGTCTGTACCCGGCGAATAAGGCAGCAAAAATGAAACCGATTGATGCTCTGCACTATGGCGGCTGAAAGGAGAGACGATGGAAAGCAGCAAGAAAAAAACAGGGAAAAGAATTGCAATGTTCCTCTTATTGATCGTTCTTGCAGGAATTGTTGCCGCAGGAGCATTGTTTCTTCAAAAAGAGCAGATCAGCACGGAGAAAGGGGCCAGCATTCTCTCGACTCATGTGAAAAAAGGCTCTATTCAAAAAACCCTGTCCGGCACGGGCACGTTGACAGAGCAGGATCCGCAGGCGGTTTCCGTTCTGCAGGGTGTGAAGGTAACGGAATATCTTGTGAAAAACGGGCAGATTGTGAAAAAAGGGGATCCCGTTGCAACCGTGAATCGCGCGTCTGTGATGGTGGCCATCTCTTCCCTGCGGGATGTGATGAAGGAAGTTTCGGCAGATATTGATACCATACAGTCCACTCCTCTGACGACGACCGTGACAGCTGCCGCCACCGGCAGAGTCAAAGCAATCTATGCCTCGGAAGGAGAGCAGGTTCAGGATGTGCTCCTGAGAGACGGTGCTCTGGCCATTCTCTCTCTTGATGGTCTGATGGCAGCTAAAATTCCGGCGGAAACGTCTGTTTCAATCGGGCAGACGGTAAACGTGATACTTGCCGATGGAGAAGAAGTAAACGGCAGGGTGGAAGCAGTCCGGGAAGGAATAGCCACCGTAACGATTGATGATACCTATGGCAGCATTGACGAGCAGGTAGAAGCCAGAACAGACGATGGCCGCCTGATCGGGCGCGGTTCTCTGTATATGCACAGTGCATGGAAAGCGTTTGCCTCCGAAGGATTGGTATACGGTGTATATCTTTATGAAGGGCAGATGGCAGAAGCCGGTGTAGTCCTGTTTCGGGTTGATCTGCCGCAGGTCAACGGCGGGTATGAATCTTTTGCTGCCGAACATCGGGAATATGAGGAATTGCTGGCGGATCTATTCCGAATATATTACAGCGGAATGATTACAGCACCGTGCGACGGATATGTTTCCGGTGTGGATGACGGAATTCTGAAACAGTTAAGCAGCGGGGAAAACGGGTATCGTCTTCAGCTACTTGCTTATGAATCGGATTCCGGAGGGTACGGAACCCGCGTCGGGATGGTTACGCAGGTAAACAGTGACGGAAGCATATCCGCGCTGATGCAGAGCTGGGATACGGAGATTGTCGACTTTATGCAGACGGGAACGGTAGAAACTTCTGCCGATACCATGACGCAACCGTACAGTGCAAGCTATCCCTATGCCTTTACGTGGGACGGTTCCCAATGGCAGCGAAAGAATATTGAAGTTGGAGATGTCTATCTTTTTGCCAGTGACAACTCTGATTTGTCGATGATGGTGTATGTCGGGCATAACAATGTTTCACCTGTCGGCTCAGACGATGCTTCTTCCGGGAAGGATTCTTCTGCAAAAGAGTCCTCCTCCGGAAAGTCGGATTCCACGGAGAAAAAAGAAGGAGAGACAGAGAAAGAAGAATCCTCCGATAGCCAGAAAAGCTCCGGGAGCGGAAGCAAAAGCGGAAGCGGCGGTTCGTCCGGTAGCGGAGGGGCTTCCAACACAGCGTCGGGCTCAGGCACGGAAGAATCTAAAACTGTGAAACGCTACGATACAACCGGAACCACCATCCTCACTGTGACACCGCAGGAGACAGTATCGATCACGATTACGGTGGATGAGCTGGATGTCCTTGCCGTGCATGCGGGGCAGGAGGCAACCGTGACGCTGGATGCCCTGACCGGCCAGTCTTTTAAAGGGATCATTACAAAAGTGGACACCACGGCAACCAACGAAGGAGGCAATACCAAATATAGCGCCACAGTTCAGCTTGAAAAAGAAGGATTGATGCTCGGAGGGATGAATGCCTCTGCCAGTATTATCCTGGAAGACAGGGAAAATGTGCTGCTGATTCCCTCCGAAGCGCTGATCGAACAAAACGGAAAATCTGCGGTTTATACCGCTTACAATGAAAGAACAGGGATACTTTCCAATCCCGTGGAGGTGGAAACCGGCCTCTCGGACGGTATGCAGGTTGAAATCATCTCCGACTTGAAAGAAGGAGATACCATCTGGTATTCTTATTACGACAAGCTTGAAATCGACGGTCTGACAGTGTAAGATAAACAGGCTGAAAGGAAAGACAAAATGAGAATCCTGATCATTGAAGATGAAAAACTCCTTGCCGATTCCATCGAGGATCTGCTTCGCTCGAAAGGTTTTGTCACCGAAGCTGTTTATGACGGAGAGAGCGGGGAAGAATATGCCGAGCTCGGGATCTATGACCTCCTGATTCTGGATGTGATGATGCCTGGGATGAACGGCTATGAGGTTGCAAGAAATGTCCGGGCAAAACGCTGCTCTACCCCGATCCTGATGCTGACGGCAAAGTCAGAACTGGAGGACAGAATCCGGGGGTTAAACGCGGGTGCTGATTATTATCTGACAAAGCCGTTTGACAGCCGTGAATTGCTGGCCTGTGTCAATGCTTTGCTGCGTCGTCAGGGCAATCAGGTCGACGAACTGAGTTACGGGAATACCAGGCTTGATCTTTCCACAGGGCTGCTGGTCTGCGGAGAAAAGAGCATTCGCCTCTCTGCCAGAGAATTTGACGTTATGAGATTTCTCCTGCAGTCACGTGATCAGATCTTATCGAAAGAAGTGATTCTTTCCCGCATCTGGGGTCTGGAATCGAATGCGGTCGAGAATCACGTGGAAGTCTACGTCGGTTTCCTGCGGAAAAAGCTTTCCAGTATAGGCTCCAATTTGCGCATTGAGGCAATTCGCCGTATGGGGTATCATCTGGAGGTTGATGGCGAATGATCGGTAAGCTGCGCCTGAAATTCATCCTGACCAATATGGTCATTGTGATTATCCTGCTCAGTATCCTGCTTGGAATGATCCTGTTTTTTACACGGGTGAGGATGGAGAAAGACAACATTCAAATGATGCGCGACATTGCTGCTCGGCCAAGGGCACCGATGCGTCCTGCAGATTCATCCAACATGAATCTGCCCTTTTTCCGTTTGACGGTGAGCAAAGAAGGGGAAATTCTCTCCTGTACCGGGGGATATTACGATCTTTCAGATGAGGAACTGCTATATCAGATGGTCAAAGAGGCAGATGCTGACGAAGCGGAAACGGGCATCATTGATGCTTACCAGCTGCGTTATCTGAAACACCATGTCCGGGAAGAAACCGTCTATGTTTTTTCAGATATCAGCAGTGAAATCCGTGCCATGAAAGGCCTGATCACCAACTGTATGCTGATCGGGATTGCAGGGCTTGGGCTGTTCCTGATCGTGAGTATTCTGCTTTCCAAATGGGCGGTAGCTCCGGTAAAGCGTGCGTGGGAACAGCAAAAGCAGTTTATTGCAGATGCCTCCCATGAACTCAAAACGCCCCTTACGGTAATCTTGACGAATGCGGAACTTTTGCAGGATGAGGGATATGACAAAAAGGAATATCATCGTTTTGCCGCATCTATTCAAATGATGGGGCAACAGATGCGAGGCCTGGTTGAGGAAATGCTGCTGCTTACCAAAGCGGATGATTCAGTTCAGACGAAGTCCTTCCAGCGTTTGGACTGGAGCCATACGATAAGGGATGCGTCCCTGCTTTTCGATGCTGTCTTTTTTGAGAAGAATCTGACGCTAAAAACGGAAATCAAAGAAAACATCTATGTGCGCGGGGATGAGGCGAAACTGAAGCAGGTTGCTGAAATCCTGTTGGATAACGCTCAGAAATATTGTAAAGAAAAAGCGACCACGACAGTAAGGCTTTCCCGAAAAGGACGCCAGGCTTTACTGGAAGTGTCAGATGAAGGCGAGGAAATCAGTGCAGAAGAACTGGAAAAAATATTCCTTCGGTTTTATCGCATCGATAAGGCCAGAAGCATGAATCATAGTTACGGGCTCGGCCTTTCCATTGCGGAACGGATTGTCCAGGCTCATAAAGGTAAGATTTGGGCAGAGAGCAGCAACGGTGTCAATACCTTTTTTGTTTCACTGCCTTGCGAGCCAAACTGACCTTATAAAAAATGCAAAAACTGGATATAGAAATAAGGTCAGAATGGGTATATAATCCCGACAATCAAAAAAGTTGGGAGTGTTGTTGATGAAAGAAAGCCAGATTCAGGTGCGGAAGATGACGGCCACGGCATTGCTGATGGCAATGAATATCATTATGAGCACCAGCGTCCTGAGTATTCCGGTCCCAGGCGGGCATATGTATCTCAACGATGTGGTCATTGTGACGGCCGCTGTTTTGCTGGAGCCCTTTTATGCATTCCTGGTTGGAGGAGTCGGCGCCTTTATTGGTGACATGCTTTTTTATCCTGCCCCAATGTTTGTCTCTCTTGTGACGCATGGTCTGCAGGCCGTTGTAATCTCGCTCTTTGTCCACAAATTTTTTGCCCGGAAGCAGGTGCGGGGCTCCATCATCGGCGCAATTGTCGGCTGGATTATCACCTTCACCGGTTACACCATCGGCCGTGCCTATATTTACAGCACACCGGCTTATGCCGTTGCAAAGTTTCCGTTTCAGGTGATGCAAACGGCAGTCGGGTCTGTTTTTGCCCTCCTGCTCTGCTGGAAGTGCGGAATTGTCAATCTATTTCATCGATTCTTTCCGGATGGAGAGTCTGCCTCAGAAGCAGTAACGCATTAAATCAATCCATATCTTCAATAGAAAAGCTCTGCATTTGCGCACGATACGCAAATGCAGAGCTTTTTGATATGCTTTCTATTGATGGATTGGATTGTTATTCAAGATCAATGGCTTCCAGATCCAGTTGTTCGAGAATCGGGAGGAGCTTTGTGACGCCGCAGGTGAAGAAGATCATTCGGATAACTTCACAGATTTCATCGACCGTAGCTCCGTTTTTCACGGCCAGCCCGGCATGAACGTTCATGGTGGTTGCGGTTCCGGTTGCCATGCCGACGGCCATCACCATCAGCTCTTTGTATTTTCTGGGGATGGTAGAGTCGGCCTTGTTATTCTCATAAGAATCGAGGAACATTTTTGCAAGATAGGGGTCATTCCCCATTTTCAGGTGAGAATCCAGCAGAGAACCACCGCGGGCTTCTTTCAGCTTTAAAAGCACTTCACGGGAAAGAGCCAGCTTTTCCTGATCGGTTTGTTTCATGGTTTGTTTTCCTTTCTGCTCTAAATATGGATTGATATGATTACGAATGGAGAATCAGCCGAACACGGAGAGGAGGAAGCCGGCTGCAATTGCAGATCCGATCACGCCTGCCACGTTGGGACCCATCGCATGCATCAGCAGGAAGTTCGTCTTGTTGTACTTCCGGCCTACATCCTGCGAGACGCGGGCTGCCATCGGC
>JAFUGY010000062.1 GCA_017469115.1 Oscillospiraceae bacterium | reverse complement strand
GAAAGCGGTGATGCTGCAGATGACGATGGTATCAATAAACACTTCAAACACACCCCAGATGGCCTGCTCGCAGGGTTCTTCGGTAGAGGAGGCAGCGTGAGCAATCGGCGCGGAGCCGAGGCCGGCTTCGTTGGAGAAGACACCGCGGGCAAAGCCCTGTTTCATTGCCATCATAATCGTGTATCCGAATAAGCCGCCGCCGATGCTCTTCAAGGAGAAGGCACCTTTGAAGATCTGTGCGAAAACAGAGGGAATCTCACCGATTCTCATCACGATGAGGATAATGCCCGCCACAATGTAGAAGATCGACATGAACGGAACCAACAGCGAAGTCACTTTGCCGATTCTCTTGATGCCGCCCAGCGTCACCAGACCGACAACAATGGCAATCAGAATGCCGGATGCAATCGGCGGCAGCCGGAAGAGATCCTGCAGAGCGCCTGATATTTCGCTGCTCTGTGCAATGTTGCCGATCCCGAAGGAAGCAAACCCACCCAGAAGGCAGAAGACAATTGCCAGCCACTTCCAGTTCTTCCCGATGCCGTTTTCAATATAATACATCGGTCCGCCGTGATAAGTGCCCTTTTCATCCTTGACTCTGTATTTCATCGCGAGCACGATTTCTGCGTATTTGGTGACCATTCCGAAAAATGCCGCGACCCACATCCAGAAAACAGCGCCTGCACCGCCGGTAAAGATAGCGCCTGTCACACCGGCAATGTTCCCCGTGCCGACGGTTCCGGCCAGAGCGGTCGTCACAGCCTCAAAGGGAGAAATGTTGGCGCCGTGGTCCGTTTTTCCTGATTTCTGGAACAATGTGCCGACTGTGTTTTTCAGTATCCTGCCGAAATGGGTTACCTGAAGCCAGTTTACACGTACCGTCAGATAAACACCGGTGCCGACCAGAAGCAGCAGCATCAGCGGGCCCCATGCGAAGCTGTTGACAGCATTGTTAACGGCTTCCACTTTTGAAACGAAATTTTCCACAAGAATCCTTCTTTCCTGATCTGGTTTTCACCTTCCATACCTGAAATCAAAAAGGAGCTGCCCCGACTGAGCAACCCCGGAAAAACAATGGGAAATCCAGTTTCTATGGATTATCCACTCTGTCCTTTTGCCTGAGAGATTCGGCGTTTCGCCTTGCACCTTCGGCACCCGCTGAACGAGCGGGCTTCTCCAGAGTTCCTCCGCACACGGTTTCCGGATTTCGGCAGATTCCGTATGCTTCTGCGGTATGGTTTGATGTTGCAAGAAATATACCATACCCTCCGCCCGATTGCAACGCTTTTCCGATTTAAAGTAAAGATTTTGTAAGTTCGCACAGGCAGAGGGTCCTCACGTTAACATTTTTTTCATAAAATGTACATAATTTTCAGTTTTTTTGAATGAGAAAAAGACTATAATACACTCGAAAGACAAAAAGACGTCTTGAAAAGGAGCTCTTCAAAATGTCGGAAAACAAATTCAATGAGCATAAATTCAAAGGAGGTTCCCAAATGAAACAATCTGTTCGTTCCGCAAACCTTTTCGGAAAGGTGATTGCCCTTGTCCTTCTCTGCTGCCTTGTCGGTGGCTTTGCCGTTGCAAGCGTAGGCCAGAGTGCTCTGGCCGAGAGCAGGCAGGAACTCAGCCCTGCTGACATCTATGAGCAGAATGTCAATTCCACCGTTGGTATTACCATCAGCGGCCAGACAACGAGCCGTTACGGTTATGGTTATACTTACCAGGCATCCGGTTCCGGCTTCATCATTACCGGTGATGGTTAT